>CAYHRP010000009.1:0-11544 GCA_964359145.1 uncultured Gammaproteobacteria bacterium
TCGGTTCCAAAACAACCGTTGAATTTTGAATACTCACCGCACCGTAACCATCGTAGATAACAGAAAAGGTGGTTGGATTTTGCGCAATCGGCTCTTCGACCGGCTCTGTTTGCACTGCTTCAACCGGCATAGCGGCTCTACGCCTTTTTGCGCGATCTCGATCTTTACGTGCTCGAATCACCGCCATTTTTTCAGCATAAAATTGTTGGGCAAATGGTGGTTCTGTTTGGATCGTTGGCGTTGTGGTCGCAGAACATCCTCCTCCAAACGCAAACAGCGAGCACAGAAGAATGGCGAGGTTGTATGAAGTGCGCATACGTTACTTTTTTGCTATCACGGCGTACGTGACGCCCGTGCGTTGCGTCCCTGCGGCCGGACGCCATGTCTCTACAAGAGGATGCCGACCAAGAAGATCGCGCGCCATATCACGCAAAATCCCCTGCCCAACGCCGTGAACAATGCGTACAACACGGTCTCCCGCCATAAATGCCTGATCGATCATTTGGTTTATGGCACGCTCGGCATCGAGTCTATCCATGCCGTGCAAATCGACTTCCGGTACTTCCGCACCAATTTCGGCGGCAAAAATTTGAGCTTCCGCGTCATGACCGGCTCGTGGAGTTGCGTCCGCGTCTGTTGCAGAATGTGGGGTAGAATGTCGTCTTGTCATAGGGTGAATTTTATCACGCATCTCTTGATTGAGCGACCCACACATGCTACTATCGCTCGCGCGCAGGGGAGTAGTGAAGTGGTATCACAACGGCCTCCAAATCCGTTATCTCGGGTTCGAGCCCCGGCTCCCCTGCCAGAAAACTCCGAGCTTTGCCTTGGGGTTTTGTGATAGCAGAAGAAATGGAAAGACACGCAATGGCGACTTATCCAATGTACATTTAGCGAATGATCAAAAACCCAATGTAAAACAGTGCGCCATCAACAAGGGCGTGGCTTATCCATGGAGCAAGCAACGATTTGGTGCGCCAATAGACGAACGACCATATAATACCCCCGAGCCCAACGAGCGTGCCAAAGAGAACGGTGAGGCCGACACCAACAAGCTGAATAAAAACTGTCGTGAGGAACACCATCCAAACCCACGTACCTTTGGGTACGTTTTTCTTTCCGTCTATTTCAACGCTTGCAAAAAGGTCACGATACATTTTCATGATGGTTCGTGTCCGAAGGCTCACTCTCCACGAGAGCCTGTTTGGCGACGTCGTTTCGGCAGATGCCCTGCTCCGTGCAGGCTTCTTCACACGTTTGCGCCAAATCCTCGCTTGCATACTTGAATCCGCACGCATCGCAAACAAATGTCTCGGCACTGTTTTTAACGGATTTGGTAACCATACTATTTACGTTCACGCTCGCGTAGAAAGGCGAGCTGTTCGTCTTGGAGATGCACTGCGGGTCTTTCTGCCTTCACGGCAGCCACCGCGTCGTTCGCCGTCATGCCGCGCTTGGCCATAAAGTAAGCCGCGACGAGCATCGGCGCGCGTCCATGGCCATTTTTGCAATGCACATAGCACGAAATGTCGCGCTCTTCAAAAAACGCGAGCGTCTGAATGCCCAAATCCGCTGTTTCGTGCGTCATGGCTTTATGATCTTCCGTCGGCAACCACAAGAACATATCCACGCCAAACGGCCGATCAATGCGCTCCTCTTCCAAACTTATGTCCGCGCGCACACCGCGCGCGAGCAACGTCTCGTCGAAATGCGTCGTGCAACAAGCATTTTTGCCTATCAAAATCAGCGGCGTAATCTGCGAGTAATCAAGCGGTGCGTGTTCGTCTTTCATGTCGCCATGCTACACTGCAATCAATCTTTTGAAAATATATATGAGCCGCAAACCCACCTACCCCATTCAATCGTATCTGCTCAATCGTTGGTCGCCGCGCGCCATGAGCGGCGAACCTATCACCAACGACGAGCTCATGAGCTTGTTTGAGGCCGCGCGATGGGCGCCTTCTTCATACAACGCTCAACCGTGGCGATTTATCTATGCTCTCCGTGATGCGCCCGCGTGGAAAACGTTTTTTGATTTGCTCGTGGAGTTCAATCAAAGCTGGGCAAAAGATGCGTCCGCGCTTGTGGTCATCGTCGCGCGTAAAACATTTGAACACAACAGCCAGCCAAGCGTTACACATGCGTTTGATGCGGGCGCCGCGTGGGAGAATCTTGCACTCGAGGCTTCAGCGCGAAATCTTGTGGCACACGGCATGGAGGGATTTGATTACGCCGCGGCCGCCGCCACACTCAATGTTCCCGACGACTTTGAGGTACTCGCAATGGTTGCTATCGGAAAACCGGGCGCAAAAGAAAATCTTCCATCCGAGCTCCAAGAACGCGAGGAACCTTCCGACCGTAAACCGCTTTCTGAAATCGTAATGGAAGACAGATTCAGAGCATAAAAGAAACACCCGGAACGAAGCGGCAAGAGGCCGCGCCATCCGGGTGCGAAAGTCATTCGTCAAGTTGAGTACGCAAATACGCCTTGAAGGCGTCTTCAAATTCCTGCGCGCGTTTGGCGAGCGTATCCGTTAGATCACGCGCGAGAAACTCTACCGACGCAAACGTACGCACGGCGGTTCTCGCGTTGCACCGCTTGCGCACAGCCGCGCCACAGTAGTCGCGCGGATAAAACCCCTCCGTTGCACCACTTGCGCGGTTCACAAATCCGGGATCATCCATGTCCCACGTCAATTGCGCAATCATTCCCCCATCAAGACGCAGAGCCATCGTGTAGACGACGGCGTCTTCGTTATATTTCCACACCGAACGCAGCGTTCGAATCACGCCCTCCAGCACCACGTCAGACGTGGCGCTAGGGTTATTCCGCAAATGCCTGTCCCAAAACCGATACCACAAACTTGAAAGCGGTTCTGAAGTGCTTTCGCTGCTCATTGCAAACAAATGTATACGCTCATTTTCGTTCCTTGTCAACGGCTCTCGAGACACACATTTATTGGGACCTCTGTAAAAGTCCTGCACGGCTCCAAAATGGATAGATGTGTCTCACGCTCTCGTACGTTTTATCAACGATATGACTATATCGTCTCAAAACCGTACAAGAGCGTGAGCCAAATCTCTCTCATTTTTGACTTCGCACAGGACTTTTGCAGAGGTCCCTATTGACAGAAAGCGTGACTTCAGATAGAGTGCGCCCATTGTACATACGGAATCGCCACACGCGAGTCTCACATTTATCAGAACTTGAACCTGTACATCTGCATCGCCCACGCGCGACATTCAGGGTTTGAGTTCCACTCAACCCACATGGACACAGGTTCCACGGAGCGCCCCGTGCGCTTCATTGATCTTGGTTTGTCAAAAGACCTCGATCAGATTCTCACGCGCCTTGCCTTCAAGACGCCCACTCCCATTCAAGAACAGGCCATCCCCCACGCGCTGAAAGGCGAGGACGTTATTGGTATTGCGCAAACCGGCACGGGCAAAACGCTTGCGTTTGCCTTGCCGATGCTCCAGACGCTCAACAAGAGCGAAGGCGTCGGCCTCGTGCTCGTCCCAACGCGTGAACTGGCAAATCAGGTGCAGGAAGACATCGACCGCATCGGTAAACGCCTCGGATTCAAGACGATCCTGCTTGTTGGCGGCGCAAACATGGAGCGCCAAGTACGCGATCTTCAGCGCGGCCCGCACATCATCGTCGCAACACCGGGACGCCTGAACGACCACATTGAACGCAAGACCGCGCGCTTGAATCACGTCTCCGTCCTCGTGCTGGACGAAGCCGACCGCATGCTCGATATGGGATTTGCGCCGCAGATTGACCGCATCTTGCAATCGGTGCCGCAAAAGCGGCAGACATTCCTGTTTTCTGCAACGATGCCCGAGGCCATCGCCAAAATTGGCCGCAAGTATATGAGGGATCCGATGCAGGTGGAAGCCGCGCCGCCCGGCACCACGGCACAGAACATTGAGCAGGGTGTCTACATTGTTGATTCAACGAATCGCTTCCGCCTTTTGCAAGATTTGCTCGAAGCGCATCGCGGACGTCCCGTCCTCGTGTTTTGTCGTACAAAGTTTGGCACAAAAAAGATGGCGCACATCCTCCATAAAGAAGGGTTTCCGTGCGAAGAACTGCACTCAAACCGCTCGCTCGCCCAGCGCAAAAAAGCGCTCGGAGAGTTCAAGCGCGGCCGTGCGCACATTATGGTTGCGACCGACGTTGCCGCTCGAGGCATTGACGTCAAGGAAATTGCGCTCGTGGTGAATTATGATTTGCCCGATCAGCTCGAAGATTACGTGCACCGCATTGGCCGCACCGGCCGCGCCGGACACACGGGATGTGCCGTCTCATTCGTCGCCCCAACGCAAATGCAAGAATTGCGCACGATAGAACGGCTGGCCGGCGAACCCATCGCCGTGCTCGAGGCTCCCGGCACGCACTCGATACAGGAGGTGCAAGCACTCAAGGAACGCACGGCGCCTCGCGCGGCGCATGCCCCGCATCGCAGAGTGCGTCCGTCACAAGGCCGACACCGCCGCGATCATCATAAACACTCCCCTCGCCGCTCTCGATAACTATAGACATCATCCTATGAAACAAGACTCCATCATCCATGAAAAGAGCGATCTCCTTGCTCTTCGGGACAAAAAATCCTCAATGTACCGACTGGTACATCTGCGGTTTTTTGTCCCTGCAGAGCGGCGGATATCATCTCTTTTCATGAATGCTAATTCCTGTTTCATAGGATGATGTCTATATGGATTTCCGCAACATTGCCATCATCGCGCACGTCGACCACGGCAAAACGACACTCGTAGACGCCATGCTCAAACAGTCAGGTACGTTTAGTGAACGCGAAGTCATCGAAGAGCGCGTCATGGACTCGAACGACCTTGAAAAGGAGCGCGGCATTACGATTTACGCCAAGAATACGTCCATTGAGCTTGGCGAACACAAAATCAACATCATTGACACGCCCGGCCACGCGGATTTTGGCTCGGAAGTCGAACGCGTCCTTCGCATGGTCGACTCCGTTCTGCTCCTTGTCGATGCCTACGAGGGGCCGATGCCGCAAACGAAGTTCGTTCTGCGCAAGTCGCTCGAGCTGGGGCTCAAGCCCATCGTCGTCATCAACAAGATTGACAAGCCGTCGGCGCGGCCGGACGAAGTAGTGAACATGGTGTTTGATCTGTTTTCCGAGCTTGGCGCAACCAGTGAACAGCTCGATTTCAAGTACATCTACACGAATGCCAAAACGGGCGTTGCGCTTTGCAACCTCACGGATGCTCCGAAGGATCTTCAACCGCTTTTTGACCTCATTTTGAGCACCGTGCCTCCCGCGCCGCAAGACAGCGCCGCACCCATGCGCATGCAACCGGTTAATTTGGCGTACGATACCTATATTGGACGCATGGCCATGGGACGTATTCACGAGGGAACGCTCAAAGCCGGCATGAACGTCTCGGTCATTAAACTGGACGGAACCGTTGAGCGCCACAAGATCTCAAAACTTTTTACCACACACGGACTGCGCAGAGAGGACGTCACGTTTGCGTCCGCGGGAGATGTGGTACATGTGGCAGGCATTCCAAACATTAACGTCGGCGAAACTATTGCGGAATCACCCGACGCAGAGGCCCTGCCAGCTATTACGATAGATCCGCCCACGCTCACGATGAACATGTACGCGAACAGCTCGCCGTTCGTGAGCCGCGAGGGTTCGCTCGTCACATCGCGCCAAATCCGCGAGCGCCTTCTGCGCGAGCTTGAAACAAACGTCGGTCTGCACGTGCGCTTTCCAGAAAATGCGGAGTACTTTGAAATCAGCGGCCGCGGAGAAATGCACCTGTCGGTGCTCATCGAAACCATGCGCCGCGAAGGCTATGAACTGCAAGTGAGCCAACCGCAAGCCATTATTCGCACGGTCGACGGCGCAAAGGAAGAACCGTATGAATCGTTGACGATAGACGTTCCCGATGCAATAGCAGGTAATATTATTGAGGCGCTCGGCAAACGAAAAGGGACGATGTCGCACATGGCGAGCCGTGAGGGCGTTACGCGGCTTGAATACAGCATTCCAACGCGCGGTCTTCTTGGCTATCGTATGGCCTTTGTGACAGCAACGAGAGGCGAAGGAACGCTTTCGCATGTCTTCTCGCATTACGGTCCGTATAAAGGTGAGATCATGCGCCGCCAAACAGGTTCTATGATTTCAGGTTTTACCGGAACGACGCTCGCCTTTTCACTTGCAAACCTTCAAGAGCGCGGTACGCTTTTTGTGGGACCAAGCACTGACGTGTACGAGGGCATGGTGGTGGGTGCAAGCGCGAAAGAGTCCATGGTCGTCAATCCAATCAAAGGAAAACATTTGACCAACATGCGCTCGTCCGGTTCGGATGATGCCCTCAACCTCACGCCACATTTAGACATGACCCTTGAACGCGCGCTTGAATATATTGAGGAGGACGAGTTTGTAGAGGTCACGCCAAAGAGTGTTCGCATTCGTAAACGCTATCTCACCGAAGTCGAGCGCAAGCGACATGGGACAAAGAAAGTGTAAATAGTTCAGCGGCAAACAAAGCACCCATAAGGGTGCTTTTCCACAGGCAAGGTCTTGACACGTTCGCAAACATCCTATAAAGGCGCTGTGCTAAAATAAAGACATCTTATTTTTTGCCGCACGATTCATTTTGTATGAGCACAGTGTTCGAACAAAAGGTTCTCAATGAATTCGCAAGTATCCATACTGAACTCGCAGGCATTCACACTGAATTCAAGAGTGTCCATACTGAATTCAAGAGTGTCCATGAAGAGTTGGCGGATATTAAGGGTGAGTTAGCGGAGACCAAAACAGCCGTCGAAGTAAACCGTGAGCAGATAGCCGTCAACACGCAAAAGCTCGACGCCCATGAAACACGATTTATGCACATGGATTTGGTGATCATGGATATCCGAGCCACTCTCAAGAATCATGATAGACAGTTCGAGAAATTGCATGAAGGACAAAATCACATTCTCAATGTCATAGACAGTTTCCTTGGAGAGATCCGAAGGCAGTCGACAGAAATTACGGCCCTCGGTTCAGCGCGTGAGCGACACGAGGACCGGATTGGACGGCTTGAGACACACGTTGGCATCACAGGATAAAAACCGAGGATTTGGACGAGGCATAGCAGAGCTATGGTGAGTTCAAACCGGAGGTTTCGACAACGAAATGTGCCAAACACGTCAGTTCTCCCTAAAACAAAAGCGCCCCGCCGATGAAACATCGATGGGGCGCCTTGTGTTACTCCGCCTTTGGGCGAGCAACGTTCACGTTGATGGTTCGGCCGTCAACTTCCGATCCGTCCATCGCGTCGATGGCAGCTTGCGCTTGCGCATCGGTCGCGTACTCAACGAACCCGAAACCGCGGCTCTTACTCGTGAACTTGTCTGTGACAACACGCGCGGAGGTCACTTCACCGTGTGGGGCAAAGAGCTCCTCGAGCTGTGCGTCATCAACAGCCCATGGAAGGCCGCCGACAAATAGCTTGTTCTGCATGTAAGAGAACAAAGAATTAGAAGCTTCTTGGATCCTCTTATATGGAGAACAAGAAAGCGGCATTATCATAGCATGCCTCTGCAAAACCGTCAAGACCCTTGCCCGCCCGCCTGTTTTGATACATTATTAACTCACATACTCGAAATATCTATGCGCAAACTCATTGGATTTATTGCCACTCTCATCATCCTCGCCATTGGCATTTGGATTGTCCTCGCTATTTTGAGCGCGAGCCAAGGCCCCATTCCGATGGCTGACACTGCAGAAACAACGCTCACCACGCAAGACGCGCCACAGATTCCCCACCTCACCTACACCCTGATTCCGGCCGACTCCACCCTCACATGGATGGCTCGGCGTCTCGTCGGCGCACAACACACGGGAACGGTTGATATCCAAAGCGGCGCACTAACATTCACCGATACCGATACAAGTCGTATCTTTGAAAGTGGCGTATTCATCGTCAACATGAATACAATCGCCGAGAGCAACGACAATCAGATTTTCCTCAAGCACATCCGTGGTAAGGATTTCTTCGACGTTGAAACGTATCCAACGGCAATACTTGATGTACAGAGCGTGACATGGACCGGACGCCAAAACGTGTACAACATCGCGGGTGCGTTAACCATCTTGGACACAACCGCGAACGTCACCTTTCCTGCAACCATCCTCTTTACAGATGATGGCGCCACAGCCACCGCCGCGTTTGACATTGACCGCGCCGTTTGGGGCATCGTCTACGATTCTGTGAGCGTCATTTCCGATATCGGCGACCGCGCGATTGACGATCGCATTGGATTTCTTCTGGAACTCACATTCGTGAATGGCGTATGACAAGCGCTCGGCGCCACTTTGAAACGCTCCTTTCGCACGCAGACATTCGCTTAGACGGCGACCGCCCGTGGGACATCCGCGTGCACAATCCAGAGACGTTCCGCCGCACGCTCGTACACGGATCGCTCGGCTTTGGCGAGGCGTACATGGACGGTTGGTGGGATTGTGACGACTTGGATGAAATGCTCACGCGCGTGTTTCAAGCAAAACTGCACGAGAAGGTTGGCAGAGCTTCCCTCGTCGCCTCCGCGATCAAAGCGCGAGCCACGAATCCGTGGCGCCGCTCCAAAGCGCACGAAATTGGAGAAGCACATTACGACATCGGCAACGATCTCTATCACGCCATGCTCGACTCGCGCATGGTGTACACGTGCGGCTATTGGAAAGACGCCGTGACGCTCGATTCGGCACAAGAGGCAAAGCTCGATCTCGTCTGTCGCAAAATCGGCCTCAAACAGGGCATGACCGTTCTTGACATCGGCGGCGGCTGGGGATCGTTTGCCAAATTCGCGGCCGAAAAGTATGGCGCCTCTACCGTCGCCATCACCGTTTCCAAAGAACAAGTCGCGCTCGGACGAGAGCTCTGTCAAGGACTCCCCGTAGATATTCGGCTCCAAGATTATCGCGATGTCGAAGGCTCATTCGATCGCGTAGTATCACTTGGAATGTTTGAACACGTCGGCTACAAAAACTATCGCGCGTTCATGAATGTCATACACCGCGTCCTCAAAGACAACGGCCTTTTTCTTCTCCACACCATTGGCGCCAACAACTCGCGCACGTCAAACAATCCATGGATTGCAAAGTACATATTTCCAAACTCCATGCTCCCGTCCATTGCGCAGATTGGGCGTGCCATTGAAAAGCGCTTCGTCATGGAGGACTGGCACAACTTTGGATATGACTATGTCACAACGCTTCATGCGTGGTACGACAACATCGAGAAGGCATGGGAGAGGCTCGACGCGTCGCGCTACGACGAGCGCTTCCGGCGCATGTGGCGCTTCTATCTGCTCTCGTCGGCGACAACGTTCCGCGCGCGAAACAACCAACTGTGGCAAATCGTGCTTTCCAAGAACGGCGTCGACGGCGGCTATGCGCCCGTACGGTAACTTCTGATATACTGTCGTCATGGAAAACTTCAATGACACAATTTTTGCGCCGCTTCTGCCGTCACTCAAGCAGCAGACGGCCGTCATGGCGCACTTGAAATCAAAACGTGTGTCGCCGGAACAGTTTTTGGTGTATCAATTCGATAAAGAATTGCATAAAGCAGAAATAGCCGGGTACTTTGTCACCGCTGTTCTCATCCTTGTGCTCGGTGGTCTTGGATATGTTGGGGCGAAAGATGCTGTCGAAGTAACCAATCCCCTCTGGTGGTCGCTCGCCTTTGGCCTGCTTGGACTTTTGATTGGTTGGGGTAGTTTGCGGCTGATGCGCGGAAAGCACAGCCGATATTTAAGCTATCCAGATGCAACATCATCCGGATTTCTCGCGCTTGGCATGGTCAACAAGTGGACCGTCGCCGTTCTCAAAAACATCCCTGAAGCCGAATGGGTGCGTATACGCACATACGCACCGAACCTTGCAAAGCGCCGCTATACGCGCGCCGGTGGCGGTTCTAAAAAAGGAGAGCAAGAAAAGCTCACAAAACTCACGCCGCGCAAACTCGCCGCGATTGCGTCCATCGAGCGCGTACAGCGTGTCGCCGCTTGGGCGATACTTCTTGTGGTGATCTCGTTTTTCATCGACTCCATGTTCTTCTTTTTCTGGGGATGGTTCTGCGGCGGCGTATGGATCGTCCTTGAGATGGTGAGAGGATTTATTGAACGTCGCGTGGGAGGGTTCGCCGCCGCCAGCACCGTGGAGATTCTCGGTTGGCCGGCACGCGTGATTGCCGTCATCCTCATTCCCATTTTCACACTAATCTTTCTCGTTCCGGGACTCTTTGGCATGCTCAAGGAACTTGGCATCACGATCTGGTAATGCGCCATTTTCTCCCTCCCATCACTGATCGATTTCATGTGCGCCATTTAGGCGCTCTTTCTTCGCTCTCCATAAACCGCCTCATCAGTCTTGCGGGAGAAGCGGTTATCGGGCTCTTCTTTCCAATTTTCATTTTTGAATACTTCTCGCTCAATCTTTCTCTGCTCATCGTGTGGTTTATCATTGCGCACGCCATCCGCCCTCCCCTGCTCATTCTGGCGGCAAAGCAATTTGAGCGTATTGGCCTTGTTGTAAGTATGGTCATCGGCACCGTGTGCATGGTGCTGTTTTACGCGGTAACCCTTGTCATGCAAATAGTACCGGGTTGGCTTCCTCTTACCGTGTTGAGTATCGGACTCTTTTTTCAGGCTCTCGGCGTCGCAACATACTGGACGCCGTTTCATGTGGACTTTACGCGTTTCTCCAAAAAAGGCCGGCGCGGGCGCGAAGTCGGTTATCTCTACGCCATAAAAGATGTGATCGTGATGATCGGACCTGTCGTCGGCGGCGTGCTTATTGCGCGTCTTGGCTACGAGGCGATGTTCGTTGTGGCTGCGCTCATCATTCTGCTGTCGCTCATTCCGCTTGCCTACTTGCCGCGCGTCGAAGTCGTCTATGAGTTCGGATTTTTTGAATCGTTCAAAAAGCTCTTCCATCCGACCTATCGCACGATGACGCTCTCGATGATGGCGTACGGCGCGGAAGGTATTGTCGCGACCGTTTTTTGGCCGGTGTTTTTATTCACGGTTTTTTCCGGCGAGTACCTTAACATGGGAATTTTCGCAGGTGTTATTGTGGTGGTGAACATCGTCCTGCGAATTTTTCTCGGCCTATGGCTCGACAAACACGGTCGCCGTCGCGCTCTGCGTTTGGGTGTCGATTTGTATGCGCTTGGCTGGCTTGCAAAAGCGTTCGTCACATCGGTCGCGGGTGTATTTGCCGCCGCAACCTTTCACGGATTCGGTTCAATTTTAATGCGCACGCCGCTTGACGTGATGACCTACGAAAAAGCCGCCGATGCCGGCCACTACTTGGACGAATTTACCACCCTGCGCGAAATCGCCCTATCGCTCGGCCGCGTCGCCATGCTCGTGGCCGCTCTGCCAATCGTCTTGTTTTTTCCGCTCTCCTACACATTTATCGCCGCCGCAATTGTTTCATTTGGCATCACACTTTTTGCGAAGTACCACTTTAAAGATGTTTTGCCGCAAACAGC
>CAYHRP010000009.1:11644-14913 GCA_964359145.1 uncultured Gammaproteobacteria bacterium
TCAAGCCTTAGCGACTGTCGACGGCTTCCCAATTGATGTGTTTCCAAAATCCGTCAATGAACGCCTGACGATTATTGCGATGATCAATGTAGTACGCATGCTCCCACACGTCGAGCGTCAAAAGCGGAACGCCAGATGCGCCAAGCGGCGTTTCGGCATCTTTCGTTTGCTCAATGACGAGCGAACCGTCGTCGCGGCGCACGAGCCATGTCCATCCCGATCCAAAAAGCGTCGCCGCGGCATCGGAAAACTTCTGCTGAAAATCGGACACGGAACCAAAATCGCGCTCCAGATGTTCTTTGATAACACCGACAGGTTCTCCGCCCTCCGGCCGCAAACACTCCCAAAAAAAACTATGATTGTAATGCTGTGCCGCACTGTTGAAAATCTTGGCGTTGCCGCGCGAAGCTGTAACGATTTCTTCAATCGGTTTTCCAAAAAGCGCATGCCCTTCAAGCGCGGCGTTGAGTTTCGTCACATAGCCTGCATGATGTTTACCGTGATGGAAAGTAAACGTTTCTTCGGACGTCCATGTTCCGAAAGCGGAAGGAGAAAATGAGAGAGAAGGGAGTGTAAACATACGTCTTGAAAATGAGGTTGCACAATTTACGCGTGTCGCAACAGTCTGCGCGTAATCTCCTTGTACTCATCCACGGCCGGCTGGTCGAATGTGTTGAGATGCATAAGAGCGCCAAGATACATCACCTCAACCATCCAATACTGCATGACGTACCCAAGCGTTTTTTCATCAATCCGTTCAAGCGCCATGTCAACGTACGGATGTGAGTTTTTTCTATACGCCGCCATCGTGCCAAGTCGCATAGCGTCCATCAGTCCATTGAACGGCTTTGATGCAATGTGGTCAACGATCCCTGCAAACATCGAACGTGCAGGCGTGCGCACATCGCGACTCCATGGGGCATGCACAAAGAGAGACAGTTTGTCGTGCGGACCACCAATCGCCAACTGCGCCATCGAGTGCAAATCCGTTGATCCGACCGATACCGTTGGCGTGATGCCGGCACGCACCTCCTTTCCGGAAAGATCGTACCGCTTTCCAAGATTCTCGGAAATAAGCTGGCGCTCCCATTTGCCAAGCGCTTCGAGTTCAGGATTGAAAACGAACGTATCGCGAATGGTACGACCGCGTTTGTAGAAGTGGTGTGTCAGTGCCGCACTAATTTGCGCTGAATTCGACTCCTCCTTTGTAATACCGTCTTTCACCGCGCGGCGAGCGCCGTTGGAGAGCGCGGACACGCGCACCCCCAAAAGAGCGAGCGGAAACATCCCCACAGCGCTCAAGACGCTGAAGCGGCCGCCTACCATGTGAGGAATGGTCAGCGTCGGCATGCCGATTTCATCCGCGCGATGCCACAACCGCGATCCTTAATCGGTGATAGCAACAAACCGTTCCAAGCACCGAGGATGCTTTTTTTTGAGCGCCGCTTCAAGTGCCATCGCATTTGCGACGGTCTCCGTAGTAGTCCCAGACTTACTCACGATACACACGGCGTACGCGCGCTCACTCTTGTGTGCAAGAAGGCGCTCCGCCACTTCGCGTAATTTCACCGGCGACACCGTATCTAAAACGTGCAGGTGCTTGAGTTTGCCTGTTGGACGCAACGCCTCGTACACCGCCTGCGTTCCAAGGCTCGAGCCACCAATGCCAACCACAACAACGTCCCGTACGTCACGGCCCATGCGTTCCGCAAGCGCCGTCACATCCTTAGCGATGGTCCCATCAAACGACAACAAGAGCGACGATTCTGGCGTTGTTGTGTCGCCGTCAAGCATCACGCGCTCAAGATGCGCGCGATACGTTTCAAGACGCTTGCGATACGGCGCAAGGGTTTGCGGCACAAGTCCAGTACCCTGTTTCCATGAGAACTTCATGTGTCAAAGTATAGCACGCCGTTAGCTTTGCCTCTGCGCACCATCTGTAAGCTTCGCTTCTTCGCGCGCCAAATCTTCCGCATACGCCTTCGTTGCCGGATGGCGCGGCGTAAACAGCGTGCAACAGTCTTGGTGCGGGATGATAGACGTTTCATACGTCCCGATGCTTCGCGCCTTCTCCATAATCTCACTTTTGTCAAAGCCAATAAGCGGCCGCAAAACCGGCATCTCTACGGCCGCCTCTACCGCCGTCATATTCTCGAGCGTTTGGCTTGCCACTTGTCCCAAACTCTCGCCCGTCACAAGCGCTTTTGCACCAAGACGGCACGCGTGTTTCTGCGCCGCACGCATCATGTGGCGGCGATATAACAGGACGCGATACTTCTCGTGCGTTTGTGTCATGATGCGCTTTTGCACTTCAAGCATCGGCTCTTCAATCAGCTCGTACTCCCCTTGCCACGCGCTTACGATGGTGGCCAGCTCGCGTACTTTCTCCACGGACGCGCGATCGGTGTAGGGCATGCTGTGGAAATGAATGAAGTCCACACGACATCCGCGTTTCATCATGTACCACGCCGCGACCGGTGAATCGATGCCGCCAGAAAGCAGTGCCAACACGCGCCCGGAAATGCCGACCGGAATGCCGCCCGGTCCTTGCTCCTTCGCCGCGGAGAGATAGACGCCGTCCGTGGTTACTTCCGCAAGAATCGTTGTGTCGGCGCCCTTCATCCGTACGCGCGTGTCCGGCCGCGCTTTCAACACGACACCTCCCAAATGACGCGAGAGCTCCATGGAGCGCATGGCGAATGTTTTGTCTTGGCGCACCGTCGTGACGCGAAATGTTTGAAACGCCGCGCCCTCCACAATAGCGCGCACGCCCTCTTCAATCGCCGTCATCTCTTGTACTGTTTTCACGCCGAACGAAAAGTTTTCAATGCCGAACGTTTTGGAAAGAACCGCGCGGATTTCCGCCTCGTATGCTTGTATGTCGCCCTCCATAACCAATCGACCATAGCGCTTTTTGATGTTCACACCTTGCACACCACACGCGCAACACCGCGTTTGTACGTTCTCGATTAACCGCTGTTCAAAACGAATACGGTTGCGGCCTTTAAGCGCAATTTCCCCGTAACGAATAATTACGACGTGTTTCATGAGAGCAAGATGAGGGCTTACGCGTTTGGCACATTTCGTTGTCGAAACCTCCGGTTTGAACTCACCATAGCTCTGCTATGCCTCGTCCAAATCCTCGGTTTCTCCTAGAACTGCGCTCAAACGCGTAAGTCCTAAACATATTGCTTTAAAGAGTGTCTGTCAATCAAAACCGGCCCGAGAGGAGTTCCCCAGGGGCCGGATCAATCAGAGGTATCAACGAC
>CAYHRP010000010.1:0-8057 GCA_964359145.1 uncultured Gammaproteobacteria bacterium
TATACTAAACAAACACGCCTGCATGGGCGTGTTTGTTCTTTTATTTGTGGTCCACTTTGAGTGGCGTGCAAGGTTTGCTCAACAATCCCTATTGTCTAATCGGCATCACGAGGTAGGTATACGACTCGCCTTCGGCTTGGCCGTTTGGGTGAATAAGGAGCGGGTTCATCGCATCAATAAACTTCACGCTCACCCCCTCGGAGTCCATTGCGCTAAGTCCGTCGAGCATATACCGATAGTTGACGGTAATCGTGTTCTCCTTCCCTTTCACGTCTGCCGGACAGCTCGCTGTATTCTTGCCGCGTGAAGCCTCGAGCGCGTGCACAACAATTTTTTTGTCCTCTGGCTTCACCGACAACGTGACGTCACAAATCTCTGTGCGTGAAAATAGGCTCGCCGTCCTTACCGCCTTTATGAGTTCTTGGCGCCCTACAACAACCTCCGTAACAAACTGCGTCGGGATAATCTGCGTGTAGTCAGGATACGAACCGTCCACCACACGCGTTGTGAGCTCAGCATTCCCATAGGAAAAGACCGCCTGTGTTTCTGAAAGCTGTACGGAAACCGTCTCTCCCGATTCCGGATCGTCTCGGAGTGTCGAGATGATGCGCGAGACCTCTTGGAGCGCACGTCCCGGGATTATCACCTTACGCTCACCGGAAAACTCAACGGGCAAAACGCGCTCGGCTAGTCGATAGCTATCCGTCGCCGCAAGCGTCAGCTTTCCGTTCCCGAATTTTAGCAAAACGCCAGAAAGCTCCGGCCGGGCCTCGCTCGTCGACACAGAAAACAGTGTCTGTGAAAGCGCTTCCTTGAACGTTTCAGCTGGGATTTCTACTTTAAGTGACGTCTCGACGGCGGGGATAAGCGGAAATTCTGCCGCGTCAATTCCGTTCATCTTGGTCGAAGTATCTCCGCACACCACTAACAATTCTGCATCTCCAAGCGAAACGTCCACACGGTCGTTTGGCAGAAGCGAAACAAAGTCACTCGCCAATCTTGCTGGCACAGTAAACTCTCCTTCCTTGTCCACCTTTCCCCTTACACGAACGCGTGTTGCAAGCTCGAGGTTTGTCGTTGAAAGAACAACGCCTCCGCCGTCTGCTTTAATATGAACATTTTGTAGAACAGGCAGGTTCATTTGTTTGTTGGAAATGTGACTCACGATTTGAAGTCCTATGTGCAGATTGTCCTTGGTAACGGAGAAGATCATATATATAACTCGTAGTAACAGTAGGGCGGTGGATAGAGTGGATAATGCTTTTTCTTTTGAAACCTTAGCGCTGAAAGCATACACAGTCCATGCGCACAGAGAGCCCGTCAACTGTTGATATTATTGAGCAGATGGCCATCAGCATACTTACCCAGTGTTTTTGTGATGCTACTTCCACAGGTTTACACACGACTTTGTGCACAGCTTTTCCATGTTTGTCGACGGGGTTCTTGTGGAAAACGTGTGGGTGCTATGCCGGTTGGCCGGCATACAACCGTTGTTTGATAATCTCGATGTCGTGGCGCAGTTTTTCGTCCGTGTCGAGCATGCCTTTGATCTTAGAATACGCGTGCATGGCGGTTGTATGGTCGCGGCCGCCGAGCTCCGTTCCAATGGATGGGTACGAGTAGGTCATCTCTTCGCGCATGAGGAACATAATAATTTGGCGAGGAAATGCAAGGCGCTTTTCGCGGCTTTTTCCAACCACCTCGTCTGTCGTGATGTCAAAGTAGTGAGCAACAACGGAGATGAGTTCGCGCGGCGTGACAGATTTTATAATGTCGATTGGTTTGAACGTCTGCACGATGGGCGCAACGGAATCGAGGCTCGGTCGCACATTCTTCAGTTGGTGAAATGCAATGATTTTGTTGAGCGCCCCCTCGAGCTCGCGTACGTTCGAGGAGATATTTTCCGCGATGTAATGGACGATCTCGTGGTGCATGCTCCACTTGTGATCGCGACACTTCGCCTCTAATATAGCAACGCGTGTTTCAAAATCCGGGCTTGATATATCGGCGGTTACGCCGGACTCAAAACGTGAAAGAAGGCGGTTTTCCAATCCTCCAATGGCTTTTGGCGGCCGATCTGACGAAAGGACGATTTGCTTGTTTTGTTGTTGCAGGGCGTTGAACGTGTGAAAAAACTCCTCCTGCGTCTCCATTTTTCCGCCAAAAAACTGGATGTCGTCCACGATGAGAATGTCCACGGTGCGGTAGCGATTTTTGAACTCACGCGCCTGTCCCGTGCGTACAGCGTTGATAAACTCGTTGGTGAACGTCTCGCTTGTAACGTAGAGCACGCGTTTCATGGCGTTGTTTTTTACGACCGTGTGGCCGATAGCTTGAAGTAGGTGTGTGTTTCCAAGCCCTACGCCACCATAAATAAACAAAGGATTATAAGCGTTGCCAAGGTTTTTTGAGACGGCTACCGCCGCCGCGTGCGCAAATTCGTTCTGCTTTCCGACGATGTACGATTCAAATGTGTATCGTGGATTGAGCGTTGTGTTGGAGGGACAATCCGATGTTGCTTCTGCGCCGAACGTTTCCGTGGTCTCATTTGGGAGTGGGAAATCTTGTTGAACAGCCGTCACCACGCGTGATCGAGACTCAACCTTGAACATAATAGTCCGTACGGCATCGGACGTTACGTGTTGGAGAGAGTTCAAAATATCGCGCTGATACTTGTTCTCAAGCCAGACTTTTGTGAAATTATTTGGGACCGCTATTGTAATTTTGTCGTTCTTGACGTCTGAAATGAACGTGTCCTTGAACCACGTTGTGAAATTGGCTTTGGAAAGCTGCAACTCGAGTTCGCCGAGAGCGGTTTTCCAGAGTTCGTGCGTGTCCATACGCGTGCGTGTTTTTGTGTTTGCAAACAAATTCTTACGAGCCTGTGCGCAGAAGCATAACACATATCCACAGGGGGCAACAATCGTCTTCAGTGGGCGTATGCTCTCAAAACCTGTGGAGGAAATGGGGACAATGTTTCTGCTATTCGCGCAGTGAGTGAAGGAGCGTTTTTCCAATCACGCGAAACGATTGTGCGATGTGCGGACTTGTAACGACGGTTCCAAAAATCGGCGCCTCAAGCGCCATGAGTGCAACGCTGTCGTCCCAAACGAGAATATCCGTGAGCATGTCTTCCGCGCCGGACGGTAAATAGACGTAATCGTAGAGGCCCTTAAGCACAGGCTTTGTTGTTCGTTCGGCAACCTCGCGCGAGCTTAGCGTGAGAATGTCGTGCAAGATAATACCGCGCTCTTTGAGCGTTCGCTCAAATTGCGCAAAAAAATTGGCATCTAAATCCACAAGACGTTTTGTAGAACCAATAGCGAGAATCTCTGTTGATCGCGTTGCCTCGTTGTAGATTTCCTTTACAGCCTCCCATCCTTCAAAAAAGCGAATCTTTGGCTTGTTCTTTTGTGTTACGTGCAAAGCGCGCAAATCAGGGAGAAGAAGTTCCATCGCTCGCTTTTTTTTATCCAAAGCGTCCAAAAGCGCTTGTGGATCGCGCGTAAAATAGGCTTTTCGCTTTCCATCCTCTTGTTCCTCAATAAGACCTTTTTCTTTGAGCGCTTTTAGGATGTTGTAGCAGTTTGTACGCGCAATCCCTGTAATCTTAGCAATTTGTGGCGGCGTAGAAATGCCAAATTCTAATAGCTGGAGATATACGACTATTTCCGATTTTGTGAGGTCTAATGTTTTGAGTTGTTCCGAAATATCCATAGTGTCAAAAGAAAGTATATCAAAGATACTATATCTGTCAAGAAATACTAACAGTTGTCAACGATACGCAATAGTATCCGTTGACAAACGTGATTTTTTTTGGTATAACGCTAGCATGATCAGGAGGAAAAAGAGTTAGAAACCTGATCTTCATAGGGTCGTTACAAACAACGAAGTAGTTGCGCTATGTATAGCGCAAAAGAAAGAGGAGCAGAGCGATGCACGAGAAGACCATGAATTTCATCGTGGCGCTGTGGAAGGCTGGCATCCCGTGCGGATGTTGCCTTAGTTGCTTCAGGCCGATGTACGATCACGGCATCGCGATGGAACATGGGCTTCAGTTGCCCGTCTCGCAAGAGCAACGAGTAGCCATCGTGGCCGCGCTCCTGGAGGCGGGCACCACGATGGACGAGCTGCGCGAGTCGCGGCTCGTGGGGCGGAAGGGCCCCGAGGCTCTCTACACCGACGAGGAGATCATCGGAGGGCGGTGGTCGTTGTACCACTGCTACGTGGTTGATCGTTTGGTTGAATGGGTGGAGGCCCGTTGGGCCCCCCGTGACAGTTCCGGCGAGTAGCCGGGCAGGCCCTTTCCGTCTGGCCTCAATTGACGGAACCTCCTTACGTAAGACCCCGGCACTGCTCGGGGTCTTACTGCATTTCCATACTTTATACCGATTCTACTTCTCACGATCGTGAAAAACCATTCATCATTTTGGTAGATCAATTCCGCCTTTGCTCCAAGGGTTACAGCGCAAAATGCGCCATGCAACAACAACTGAACCAATAAAGAGGCCGCGCTTCTGAATAGTCATAACCCCGTACTCGGAACAGGTAGGATGAAAGCGGCAATAGCCGTGCGGATACAAATGCCGTGGCCAACCGTGGTCTGGCGAAAGCGTATACTGATAAGCTCGAATACCAAGCACCGCCGCGAGGGAGGGAAGCGCAAAGAGCATTTTCAAAAACCTATTCATGCAACTTTGCACGCCGTAGAGCACTCACAACCGAGCGTGTAAGCTCATCAAAAGAAGCGGTCAGTGCGTCTGGCTTTGCTATAATGGCTATATCAAACCCTGGCGCTATTTGTGCAATGTGCTCCTTCAACACGGAGCGAACGCGACGACGGATGCGATTTCGTTTGTACGCGCGTTTGTGCACTTTCGTTCCAACCACGACGACGAATCGACTCACGTTCATATCGTTTTTTCGAAACTTCACGCCTACAAAAACATCAAACACTCCCTTTCCTTTTTGGAAAAGCTTCTTAATCTCCGTTTCCTTTTTGAGTCGATGTTCACGAGGGAGCATAGCGTTTGAGTTAGTATGTCATTGCGAGTTCTACGAAGCAATCCCACACAGGAGGTTACTTCACGCAATTTGTGATGACAGGATTTGACGATTCCTGTTGCTAAATACACAACAGCCCACGCAGGTGGGCTGTTACACAGTCAGGCGCTGTCGTCCGCGGGCGCGTCGGCGCTTGAGGACGTTGCGACCTCCCGGGGAGCGCATGCGCTTCAAAAATCCATGCACGCGCATTCGGTGCTTCTTTTTTGGCTGATACGTTCGCTTTGGCATATCGTGTGTGTCAATTACCGTGGCGGGACTATAACCCACAGGGCGATTCTTGTCAATCGGTGTTGATTTCCGGCGGTGATTTCGTGTTAAGCAAGATGTCGGTTTTATGACGATCGTCATAAAACGGTTTCAGATTTGATTTTGGTTTTGTTCTCACACGGGAAGCGACACGGTGATACAATGTCTCCATGGAACACCAGCTTAAAAACGCGTGTCCGGAATGTTTTACCAAACTCAAAGAGCTACAAAAGCTCTGTTACGGATGTGGGTACAAAATTGAATTGGTAACCGCGGACGAAGACATTGAGCGGTTCATTCGGCGCCTGTCGCCAGGGGGTCTTTTGTGGACGCAGGCGTATACGCTTGGGACGCGGCAATATCTTTGGTTCGTGCTTTCAGTTTTCCCAATCACGGGGTTTGTCGCGCTTCCCGCTATGTTTATTTTTGGCCGAAGGTTGTCATGGAAGGTTGGCGGCTGGAACAACTTTGATGAGTTTAAACAACGCCAAAAACTTATGGATCGCATTGGCATTGTTTGGATTTTGTTTCTCATTCTTGTGTATCTTTATTTTCGATTTGTTCGATAGTTGGTCCAAAAACAAACGTCCCCGCCGAAGCGGCGGGGGTTCAAGAGCTTTTGCGGTAGATAGGGCCTACTAGTATGCCGCATGTCTCTCCGACTAGAACGAATACTCCAGCGGCAATGCCGGGCGCAATGATCAAGACATGTGCTCCACCAGCATCGTTCAGTATATTGTGGATGTGGACAGACTCCACACCGGTTTTCAACATGAGGCCAATGGCGAGCAGTGCCAGTTCTCCTAACATGAACGCACCAGACACCATGAAAGCCTCGAGGACGGCTTTCCACATATTTAGGAAGCCATTTCTCGCGGTGGTATCATTTTCTTCTTCCTTGAGTGAGCGCACCACGCTCCACAAAACGATGGGGAAATAACCCACCATAATTGTCGGCCAGTAACTCATGTTGAGCGACACGACCGCTAGAAACAGGACGACGCCGCACAGTCCAGAGATAAATGCTTGCACGGTATATACGCGAATATCCGGATGGCTGAAGAACGCCTTGGACACAACGGCTCGCCAATTCATCGAGCGGCTCCAATCAACCCAATCAGTCCGCTTACCGAGTGATCAGTATGCGTTATCACAATTCAAACCTAGCATGGGAAAAACCGTGTGTCAACGCGCGTTACGGGAATGATAACTTACGCTTCGCGCAGTTGAAGCGCTTCGGCCATGCATGCTCTCGTGATGGAGGCGAGTGCACTTAGATCGGCGATGGTTTGAGCGATGCGTATGGTGCGAATGTATGCGCGTGTGGAGAGTTTGAGAGCGGAGGCGGCGGTTTGCAACATCGCGTCGGCATCATCGTCCAGCGTGCAGAGGTGCTTTATAGCCGTGAGCGACAAGTCGGCGTTGCTTACAAGGCGCATCCCTTTGAACCGGAGCGTTTGTCGATCGCGAGCCGCTTGCACGCGTGCCTGCACGGTGGCGGACGTTTCGCCATCATGTAAGGCGGAGACGTCTTTAACGTCGATGCGTGGCACGTGCACAAACACATCGATGCGATCCAAGAATGGTCCGGAGAGCTTGCGACGATAGCGTGCAATATTAATTGGCGAACATATGCACGGTTTTGACGGGTCATTTGCATAGCCGCACGGGCAAGGGTTCATGGCGCCAACGAGTGTAAAGCGCGCTGGATATTCTACGGTGCCGGCAACGCGCGAAATCGTCACGGTGCCTTCTTCAAGCGGTTGGCGGAGTTCTTCGAGCACATGGCTTGGAAACTCGGCGATCTCGTCAAGGAAGAGAACGCCGCGATGGGCAAGGCTGATTTCTCCCGGCTGAAGTTTGGAGCCTCCGCCAATGAGCGCTATGCCACTTGCCGTGTGATGCGGTGCGCGAAAGGGCCGCTGTGAGACATATCCTTGTTTGAGTCTTCCCGCGACCGAGTGAATGGACGTTACCTCTAGTGCTTCTTGTTGTGAAAGCGCGGGCAGGATAGTGGAAAGTGTGCGTGCCAAGAGCGTTTTGCCGGAACCCGGAGGACCGCTCATGAGAATGTTGTGTCCGCCGGCCGCCGCAATTTCCAGCGCGCGTTTTGCGTGCGCGTGGCCGCGGACGTGTGAAAGATCGCACGTGTGCGTGCGCTCTGGTGGCGCGAACCTTGTTGGCGCTGTCGGCTCTATCATTTCCAATCCCGACATGTGCGCAATAAGGCGGCTCAAGTGATCAACGCCGACAACATCAATTCCTTCAATACAGGCTGCCTCTTGAGCGTTCATTGCTGGGACAATCACCTGTCCCATGCCCGACGCTTTTGCAAACTGTGTCAATAGAAGCGCGCCGTGAACAGGTCGAATTGTGCCGTCAAGACCAAGTTCGCCAATGACGAGCACGTTGCGACACGCGTCTTGTTTTAGAATGCCTTGCTCAACAAGGAGCCCAAGCGCCATCGGCACATCGTAGTGTGTTCCCTGCTTTTGCAAGTGTGCCGGGGCAAGATTCACGAGAATGCGGTAACGCGGATAATCGAGTTTGCACTGCTTGAACGCCGATTCAATACGTCCGCTCGCCTCTCGTACGGCGCGGTCGGGAAGCCCGACGATGTGAAACGCCTTGATACCAAAATGAATGTCGACTTCTACAAAAACCGAGTCGACATGAAGACCGCACAGGGCGGCCGATTGAATTGTTGTCGCCATATCAAAACGCTATGAATGAATGGCGGCTTT
>CAYHRP010000010.1:8157-13385 GCA_964359145.1 uncultured Gammaproteobacteria bacterium
GTTGAGAACCGAGAATCAAGAAACGAGAAGCGAGAAGCGAGAATTGATAATTCTGTCTGTCATTGCGAACGCTAACTTCCGTTATTATGAGTTGTTAAGCAAGAAATCTTGCGCGTCCCCTGTTGTTTTTTCTCGTTGAGATTACAACGAGCCACAGGATTCCAGCGAGCACAAGCCCATCTGATATATTTGCGACGCTGTGCTCGAATAAGAGGAGATAATCGGTCGTGTGCGCATCGGCGAGGCGGTCAGTCAGGTTTCCAATTCCGCCGTATAGAATGAGGATGAGCCCGATTGTTACAGCTGTATCGTTCATTCGCCATGCGGCGCGCAACCACACGGCACAGCCAACGAGAACAGCCAAAGTAACAGCGACAATAATCGGCATCGGCATCTTTGCGTTCGCGACAAGGCCGGCATTGTAATGGAGGAACAGCGACAGGACCTTTGGAAAAACAACAACACGTCCTGTGGGGAGTGCTATTTGTGTGGCAACCTTTGCGACCGTGTCGGCAACCGTGAGGAACGTTGCCAGCGCAGTCGCAAACCAGACTCGTCGAAGAAACGGCATTATGCCTCCTTTGTGAATGTCTTTTTACACGCGATGCACGACGATGATGTTGGACGAATTTCGAGGCGCTTTGGATCGATTCCGTCTCCGCAGTATTTGCAAATGCCGTAGTCGCCTTTACTCATGCTTGAGAGGGCGTCCTCAATATCTCGCAGTGTTTTCTCCAGCTCCGAACTTACGCTCAAATCGCTTGTGTACTGCGCAACCTCGGATGCATTGTCCTCGTCGTCATCCCCGACGTCCTTATAGTCGGCCTCAAAATCTGTTTCCGATGTACTTGGATTTCGATGCGCCATGCTCAAAAGCTCCGCCTCAATGCGCGACTTTTCTTTTTCGAGCTTATCTTTTATATTCTGCAATTGCTTCTTTGTCATACTATTGATATCACCCGTTTAGCAGAATCTATACCCGTTGGCACCTGTTGTCAATGTGGAAAGGTTGTGAAAATTTGTCTTTCTCTACCAACACCCACCACTTACTGTTCAATTTTTAATACAAACGAGCCGCAGCGGCTTTAGTTTGAATGTATCCGTGCGGCTCGGAGAGTCGCGTTCCGATTCATGTGGGAACCGGGCCGTGTCAAAATACGCGATATTGACACAACTCGGCTCCCAAAACCGGAGCGAAAGTTGAAGATTCCTCACTACCACCCATGCGGTTAGCCGCTCCTCCTTTTCGGATACGTTTGCGGGGCACCTATGTGCATGCAAGCTACATGCAAAGAACATTTTTGGATGTTTGTTTTACTACTATGAGTAGTAATGAGGAGAGGAATAAACCTGTACCCTAATCATTGAGGCTCATTCCCCTGTGGTAGGGGTTTTGAAAGAACAATTTTGAAGGGTACAAACACATGGTAGCACGTTGAACACATTTTGTCAACGCGAAATTGTAGCTGAAATTAGCGAAAAACCACACTTGCTCACCAACGTTACTCACACAGACTGTGGATAAGAATGGACTTATCCACAAAACATGCTTGTTATACCTAGTTTATCCACAGTAGTGTAGACAAACACTATTCAATACACGCAAACAGTTCTTTTTGTGACTGTCCGACAGATATAAAGCTTGGCCAAGGTTCGATTGTTTGGAAGCGATAGAACCAAATTGGTCTCTTGCCGCACACCTTTTTTGTCAACAGTGGCGTAGACAACCATTCTGTAAGAAGTTTTCCGTCGTTGGTTACGATCGTGCTATCTTTGTGATGCAAAATTGTCCACACAATGTCCCCTGATTTGATAAGCGTTATGGGAAATGTTCCAAAAGTCTCACTTTCTATTTTCACACTTGAATTTGGAATAAGTGTAGAGTAGACGGTTTTATCGGGAAGTTGCACGCTTTGCGGTTCTGGATTTTGTCTTGCAACGAGCAAGGAAATGATTCGTACGATTGAATCAATATCCGTTTTGGCATCAAAGACAAGGCTTATGCTTGATGGTGAACGAGAAATAACATCAAAGGAGAGTCCGCTTTCGCGAAGGCCGGCAAAATTGTGCGGAAGATTGTCGCACTCGCTTGGACACGAAACGTGTGCACCGAAAACAGCCGACGGCCACGGTGACGCGATTACCTCTCTTTTGCTCATTACGTTGGCGGTAATCAAACGTTTTCGCTTGAATACGGGGAATGTTCCATGCGTGGTCTTGCTCTGTACGGAAAGTGTTCCTATGAAATTAGGCATGAACCAAAAGCGCGCTCTAGAGAATCGCTCAATGACAGACGCACGTTCGTTATCTGAAACTGACTCAATCAGCCCATTTGAGCGGATAACGAGCGTTCGATGGGCTTTATTGAGATTGTATGAATCAACGATTTGTGCAGAAATGACCTTTTCTGTCGGACGGATGAGTGTTACGACTGCAATAATGTCATCTGCAAGCTCCGGTGGCTTGCCTACGGATCCGATGTTCTCGGGAGCGTTCGTTTGAAACCATCGTATCGCGAGCCATACAATGGCTAGCGCAATGAGAATAACAACACCGCGGCGTTTACGGCCGCGTGTTGGGTTATTTGTAGATGATTCCATGCTAACCATGGCGCTTTTGCGGTGGTCGTGGGGATCGCGGACGGCCGCTTTGTCGCCGCTCTCCTCGATCGTGCGCGCCGTTTCCTGGAGGTGCTGTCGACTTTGGAATGCGCCCAAACAGGGCTTCATTACCTTCCGCGTGCTTCATGGAGAGATTCACGCGGCCCATAGAGTCAATCTCAATGACCTTCACGAACACCTCGTCGCCTTCTTTTACGGCGTCTCCAACCTTGCCGATGCGGAATGGCGCCATCTCGGAAATGTGCACGAGTCCCTCTTTACCGGGCAAGAATTCGGCAAATGCTCCAAAATCCATCAAACGCGTGATCTTTCCTTTATATGTTGCACCCACTTCTGCCTCTGCAACAATATTTTTGATCCACTGAATCGCTTCTTGAATCCCTTCGGCACTTACCGACGTTACGGTTACAAGGCCGTCATCTTCTATGTTGATGTCCACGCCCGTGGCATCAATGATTTGATTGATGATTTTTCCTCCCGGACCGATAACTTCGCGAATCTTATCCGGATGAATCATCATGCTTTCAATGCGTGGCGCATAGCGCGAAAGCTCGGCGCGCGGCTGTGCGATTGCGGCTTCCATAACATCGAGAATTTTTGTGCGGCCGTTGTTTGCTTGACGAAAGGCCTCGCGCACCACCTCCATGGGCAATCCCGAGGTTTTTGTGTCGAGTTGTACGGCCGTCACGCCCTCGCGTGTTCCGGCAATTTTGAAGTCCATACCGCCCGGACCATCCTCCAAATCCTGCAAGTCGGTGATAACTTTCCACGCACTCATGTCATCGTTTGAAGCAAGACCGATGGCAACACCGGCAACGGGTGCCTTGATGGGGACTCCCGCGTCCATAAGCGCGAGTGTGGAGCCGCATGTGGAGCCCATAGAGCTTGAGCCGTTGGAACCCATCGTTTCGGACACAACACGCATAACGTACGGGAAAGTCTCTTTGCTTGGAAGTACGGGCTCAAGCGCTTTTTCGGCAAGCGCGCCGTGCCCGATCTCGCGCCGTCCGGGGCCGCGCAATGGCTTTGTCTCGCCCACGCTAAACGGCGGGAACGCGTAGTGGTGCATGTAACGCTTTTTTACGTCCATCTCCATCGTATCGACGATCTGTTCAAAACTTGGACCGGCGAGCGTGGTTGTGGAGAGGATCTGCGTTTCGCCGCGGCTGAAAATTGCCGAGCCGTGCGTACGCGGAAGAAAAGACACATCGGCGCGGATTTCACGCAGTTCCTCGATGCCGCGTCCGTCAACACGTCTGTTCTTTTCTAGAATTTGCGCAGAAACATAGCGCTGGATCTCGTCGTAAATGAGACTTGTGCCGTGGTGGTGATACTCTTGTGCAATGTCCTGTTCGGACAAGTGTGCAGAAAGAGCTGCGTGGATTTCCGACTTGGCGTCGCTGCGCTCATTTTTGGTGGCAAGCGGCGCGCTGAACATGAGCGCCTCCACCTGCGCGGCGATGAATGGCTTTGCGAGCGTCGCAATCTGTTCACGTAATGTGCGCGTCTCCTCTGTTTCAATAGTCGGATCAATTTTTTCCGCACCAACGGTAGCGCAAATCTTCTCCATGAACGCAATGACGGGGGCGAGTTGCTTCAAGCCGGCATCAATGCCCTCAACGATGGTCTCGTCAGGAACGATGTTGACTCCTGCCTCCATCATGATGAGCTTGCCTTCTGTGCCGCACACCACAAGATCTGCCGCCGCGCGTTCTCGCTCATCATACGTTGGGTTTACAATCCAAGCACCGTCCAAGAGCCCCACACGAACACCGGAGACGGGGCCGTTCCACGGAATGTTTGACATGTGCAGAGCGATACACGTGCCTACCATTGCCGGAATGTCTGCGTCGTTTTGCGCGTCAAACGAAAGCACGTTGCAAATCACCTGCACTTCATTGAGCATTCGTGACGGAAACAACGGACGAATGGTGCGATCAATCATGCGGCTCGTGAGCACCGCTTCATCCGATGGCCGCCCTTCCTTTTTAATGAAACGCGAGCCCTTGATTTTTCCGGCCGCGGCGTATTTTTCTTCAAAGTCCACCATGAGTGGGAAGAATCCCATGCCCGGGCGCACGTCTTTTGACATGACGACCGTTGATAAGACGATCGTATCTCCGAGTTGCACGGTGCACGCGGCGTCAGCCTGATGGGCGAGGCGTCCGGTTTCAACGGTGAGCGTCTTTCCTCCCCAATCGAGCGTGAATTGTTTGATATCCATAATGTTTCTGTCGCTGACAGAAAGACTCAAGCGCTCGGGACGCGGGAGGCGCAATACCGAGATCTCATTGTCTTTCCGCCAGATGAGTTAGTT
This sequence comes from uncultured Gammaproteobacteria bacterium, assembly GCA_964359145.1. Lineage (GTDB taxonomy): Bacteria > Patescibacteriota > Patescibacteriia > UBA9934 > UBA11717 > 2-02-FULL-53-10. The sequence goes on from CAYHRP010000010.1 coordinate 13,096, forward strand.
TGGTTTGAACGGCGTACGGCTTCTCGTCTCGTCATTGCGAGTTATACGAAGCAATCTTACGCAAGCATGAGATTGCTTCATGTAACTCGCAATGAGATCCTTGTCTGCTGTGGTATGCCAGACCGCTTCGTCATTGACTGATGGCTCTGGGTTCTTCGGTACGTCCGCAACGAGCGGCCGTACATCGAAGAACCCGTCTCACGGTTCGAACGTGCCTCAAGGGCACGTTCTCATAACTGATGGCTCTGGGTTCTTCGGTACGTCCGCAACGAGCGGCCGTACATCGAAGA
>CAYHRP010000011.1:0-4852 GCA_964359145.1 uncultured Gammaproteobacteria bacterium
CGTCGGCGGCGAATGTTGGCATCACACAGGCCGTGCTCAACAACATCCTCAACAGCTTTTCGCAATATAATATTTACGAGTTTGGCAATGCGTTTGAGGTTGAGATGCCGAAGAAGCCAAAGAAGATTGTGTACGATTTCATTCATCGCAATTTTGTGGAGCAGCATGGTTCTGTTTTGAATACGCAGGAGATGGCGAGCTTGTGGCATCCGCCTCTGCCGGGCACCGAGACGTCAAATATTGATTGGCTCGAGGCGCGCGCTGGGGCGGCGCCGGCAAACGTTGCCCATGAGGGATTATATTTGGGAAGTAACACGTATCGCGGAAAGGAAACGAAGATTTACATGAAGGAGAAGGATCGTCAGCGGCACATGTACATCATTGGTAAATCCGGTTCCGGAAAATCCGTCATGCTTCAGGCGCTCGCTTTGCAGGATATTCAGGCGGGGCATGGCGTATGCGTCATTGATCCGCATGGGGATGTCATTGAGACACTGCTTGGGAATATGCCGAAGGAACGCATTGAGGATGTGATTGTGTTCTCGCCTTACGACAAGGATATGCCGGTTGGCTTGAACATGCTCGAAGCGCCCAATGAGGATCTGCGCGATTTTGCGGTCAGCGAGATGATTTCCATTTTTTATAAACTTTTTCCGCCGGAAATGATCGGGCCGCTGTTTGAGCACCACATGCGCAACGTCATGTTGACGCTTATGGCCGATATCAACAATACGGGTACGATTGCCGAGATTCCGCGCATGTTTTCGGACGAACAGTTTGCAAAGAAGTGGATCGCACGCGTCAAGGATCCGGTTGTGCGCTCTTACTGGGAACAGGAAATGGCAAAGACGAGCGACTTTCATAAATCGGAAACGCTCGGGTATCTCATTTCAAAAGTCGGGCGCTTTGTGGAAGACGAAATGATGCGCAACATTATTGGACAGCAACGATCCGGTTTTGATTTTCGCGATGTGATGGATAACCAAAAAATTCTTCTCCTTGACTTGGCAAAAGGGAAGACGGGCGAAATCAATTCAAAACTTTTAGGTATGATTGTTGTGACGAAACTGCAAATGGCCGCGATGGCGCGCGCGGATATGCCGGAAGAAAAGCGCAAGGACTTCTTCCTCTACATTGACGAGTTTCAAAATTATGTTACGCCTTCGATTGCAACGATTTTGTCCGAAGCGAGAAAGTACCGCTTGGATTTGATTATCGCACATCAATACATGAGCCAAGTCGTTGAAAACGGCGACACGCAAATTCGGGATGCTATTTTGGGAAACGTCGGCTCCATGTTTGTGTCGCGTATTGGTCCGGAGGATTCGGATACGTTTGAAAAGATTTTTCACCCCGTGTTTACTCCAACCGACCTTATAAACTCGGATAAGTTTACCTGGTATGTGAAGATGATTGTGGACAATTCATCTGTGTCGCCATTTACGATGCACGGACCGCTGCCTCTCAAGGAGTTTCCTGATGTGGCGTCAAAAATCCGTCAACTATCACGCCTACGATTTGGACGACCGCGCGCGGAAGTGGCCGCCGACATTGCGGCACGCACAAAAATTACTGTCGATGCACCGCTTCCGCCCCCTCAAGGTTTTAGATCATAGGCGTACGTATGCGTCAAGCGATCGTCGTGGTGGATAACTCCGATGATGGCAGTTGATCTGTGCTATACTTCACTTTGAAGAGAGAGTTCCCTATCTCCCTGTGGTGCGCAAAAGGGTACTTTGCGCGGAACAAAAACAAACATGCCATTTTTGCCGAATTTCAACGATGCGGACGATCAGTTTGCGCTAGAACCGACAGATATGCGCGAGGAGGATTCGTCGCAAAACCCAGATCATCGTGTTCGGGTTGCTATTCGAGCGCTGCGAAAAATGCAGCAGCAGCTGGAGAACGTTCTTGATATGCTCGAGCGCGGGGAGGGCATGGCGCGCATTGACGCCGGCCTGTTTCGTGATTCCGGAAACGGTGTAGAGGACGCGAACGATGATCGTGTAGTTGAGGGCGTGTTTGACGGTGAACGCATGATGGGCACTGACGGCATCAAGTACAACGTTCCGCCAAATTACGCGTCTAAGTCAAAACTGTTAGAAGGGGATATTTTGAAGCTTGTTATCAAAGAAGACGGATCGTTCATCTTTAAACAAATTGGACCGGTGGATCGCGATCGCATCGTTGGAACATTGGTGATGGATGATATTGGGAATTTTGCTATGACGACCGATGATGGCAAAACATATCGCATTTTGACGGCAAGCGTAACGTACTTTAAAGGGGAAGCCGGCGATGAGGTTGCGGCGCTGGTGCCCAAGGGGCAGTCGGCATCATGGGCGGCTGTTGAGAACATCATCAAAACCGGAACGTGACGAGGTGAGGATTTTGAGTGCAACTCGTTGCTCTCAAAACGCTCATCTTACACATAAGCCTTTCGTATGGCAGAAAAAAAGAAGGGACTCCGCATCCTGGGATGGATTGTCGGAATTCTCGGCCTCGTCATCGGTGTGTTTAGTTTCGGTAGCGGAGTTTTGTATGCAATTTTATTGATCATTGCCAGCTTGCTCATTCTTCCTCCGGCGCATGATCTCATCGCCAAGAAGATGGGTGTCAAGATGGCTCTGTGGCCAAAGTGGATCGTGATCATCGTTCTTTGGATTATTGCCGGCTTTGTACAGCAATAAATGGTTTGCCAAAGAGGGCTTTTCTCGGCTCTCTTTTGGTTTGTGGTAAAATGCCAGTAGCCAATCGCTAATCGCCAATAGCCAAAACCATGAATCTATATAGAAAATATAGGCCGCAGACATTTAAGGATGTTGCCGGGCAAGAACACATCAAAGCCGCGATTACCGGCCAACTGCAAGCGAATGATGTGGCGCACGCGTATGTGTTTTCTGGTCCGCGTGGCGTGGGAAAGACGACGATTGCCCGGCTTATCGCCAAGAGCGTGAACTGTCTCGCGCGCACTGAAGGGTCGGCCGAACCGTGCGGAACGTGTCAAACGTGCACGGCTATCAATGAGGGGCGACTGCTTGAGGTTATGGAGATTGACGCGGCATCGCATACGAGTGTCGATCATGTGCGTGAGCACATCTTGGAGCGCACACGTGTGGCGCCGGCACAAAATCGTCGCATGGTATTCATCATCGATGAGGCGCACATGCTTTCCAAGAGCGCATTCAACGCTCTTTTGAAGACGCTCGAAGAGCCGCCGGAACATGTGATGTTTATTTTGGCAACGACGGAACTGCACAAGATTCCAGACACCATCGTAAGCCGTTGTCAGCGGTACCAATTTTTTATGCTCTCTCCCGAGGTGATGATGAAGCGTTTGAAGGAGATAAGCGAAAGAGAGGGGAAACGTGTGGATGAGGACGTTCTGCGCGAAGTGATGTATAGAAGCGGCGGTTCACAGCGCGATGCCGAATCGCTCTTGGATCAGTTGTTGCGCTTGGAACCAAGTCACGTGACGCGTGAGCTTGCTATGACGGTGATTCCGATGACCGACATGGGAGAGGTGGAGGCATTTTTGAGAGGATGGATAGCGAACAGGGCATCGTCGAGCATTCAGACTCTGCAGGAAGTGGTGGGGCGCGGATCGGATCTGGGCGGATTTGTCGCCATGTTGCTGGAGGTTCTGCGCGGCGTGTTGCTTGCGCGCATGGATGCAAAAGCGGAAACGATGGCCTATACGATGGTACAGTTTGACGCGTTGGCAAAGATGTTTCAGGAAGTCTCTACGGCGCGCATACGTGAGATGCTCTCTGCGGTGCAAGAGGCGGTCGTGGCGCCTTCGCACGAAGCGCTTCCGCAGTTGCCGCTCGAACTTGCAACGATTCGGGTGTGTTGTGAGGGGAACCGAGAGTCGAGCATCATAAGTCCGGAATCCAAAATTCAGAATCAGGAAGAGACGCCGCGTGCCATGACACACAACACAAGAAACGAGACTGTCAACGACTCTCCTATTATCGCGAGTGTTCCTCCAGTCATGGCAAGTACCCCCACAGAGAAACGGGATAGCCAACAACTCATTACAAGTCCCTCTCCTGTCATTGCGAGTACCCATCCTATTGCGAGTACCCATCCTGTCATTGCGAGCGAAGCGAAGCAATCTCCATCGTCCGAAACATCTTCCGTCATCTCTGTTGTACTTTCGGACGTCAAAAACCATTGGGCAACGTTCCAGACGATGCTCAAAAAAAAACACGCCTCGTTGCCGCTCGCGCTTGAATTGGCCGAGCCGATTTCCGTGGAAGGGTCCTCTATAGCCGTGCGCGTGCCGTTTGCCTTCTACGCAGAAGCGGTAAATGCCAAGCAGAATAATCAACTTCTTTCAACACTCATGAGCGAAGTGCTTGGATCCTCGGTTCGTATGCAAGCGGTATACGAAGCACCAGCGCGCGAAGTGATTGACTCGGTTGTGAGTGCGTTCGGCGGAACGGTAGAGGAATAATTTCGTTGTATTTTATATTTGGTGCATTGACGTTGCGTGCAGTGGCTGATATGCTCGCGCGGTCGTTTGGGGATCGTCTATAGATGCCACCCTATCATTCGATAGGGTAAGGGTTCTGGCCCTGGTAACCGGGGTTCGCCCCGTTATTCAACGGGGCGCCCTGTCGGATGACAGGGCGAATCCATTAAGTCTATGTATGTGTACATACTGCGCCTGAAGAATCGACGACTGTATGTCGGTGTGACTAAGGATCTGAAACGGCGATGGGCGGAACATAAAAGCGGAAAAGTAAGATCTACCCATGCTTTGCATCCGATACTGATTCACTACGAATGTTATACTGTGGCATCAGATGCAAGGCGACGGGAACGGTTTCTCAAAACAACGGAAGGA
>CAYHRP010000011.1:4952-12597 GCA_964359145.1 uncultured Gammaproteobacteria bacterium
TACTGTGGCATCAGATGCAAGGCGACGGGAACGGTTTCTCAAAACAACGGAAGGAAAACGCTTACTCAAGCAACAAATAAAAGATCTGCTACAATCAGATGCGCATTCGGGGATCGTCTAGGGGTAGGACGCCAGGTTCTGGCCCTGGTAACCGGGGTTCGAATCCCTGTCCCCGAGCCAAAACAAGTCTCTCCATTAGTGGGGAGCTTTGTTTTTCTATTAACGGGGCTTTGTCCTATTTTTCAATGTGCTATTATTGTTTCATGTCTAAAGAAAAGTCCGCCATTGAACGGCGCTCGGAGGCCATTGCAGGCGTTTACGCGGGTTTCTCAAAGAAACTTGGAGTGCTTCAAAAAAGACACCGCGAAGAGGTGCTTAGGTTGTTTGATGAATGGAAAAAGCGTTCCATTGAGGAATTACGCATATCTATTACCAAGGCATAGCCTCCCATCCTAGCAGTATGTCCAACGAGAGATTTAAGTCAGATGAGATTGATCAAAAGAAGGAGGGGGAGCCACATGAGCCAGAGAAGCCAGAGGTTCCGCGTATTGATACGCAAGAGGCTTTGCATGAATTTGCACAAGAAACAACACGTCGCATTGAGGATGACACTAACGGTGCGAAGGCGGCGGGGGCTGAATTTATAGGCGCGCTTGAAGCGGTTGGGATGGACGCGTCAGGGCACAGTGAGTTACAAAGCCACCATGAGCTGGAAGTGAGCGCATTGAGAGACGAGGCCTTGGAAGCGATTGCGCGTGAAACGGGAGAAGCGGCGGAATCGGAGCGTGTGCACGTTTCCTTGTGGGAAAAAGCTCAACAATGGCGTGACAAAAACACGGATCGCATCGCGACTATCAAGAAAAAGAAGGAAGACGGGAGCATTACAAAAGAATATGGAAAAGGAGCGGTGAACTTAAAATTTAAAATCTGCGCCAACAATCCTGATGGCTGCGCTAAAGCATATCTAGAGCGGCGTGCGGCAACAGGAAGAGAGGCGTTGCCAGAGGATCGGATGGAGCGCGTGCTAGATGCCATTATCGAAGGGAAGCCGCTCACCGCAGGAGCGGACGTGGTTCTCATGGAAGAGATGACGCAAGAGCTGGCGTATGCGGATTATCAACAGCGCAAAGAAGCGGGAGACGTGACTCTTGGCGCCGAAGGCATTGCCGCGGACATGATGGTTGAGCTCGATCTTGAACTGTTTAGTGATGTATCCGTGGAAACGATGGAGCAGTCGAAAGACGCAGTCCAAGCGGAGCTACAAGAATATGTGGAAAAGGGTTACATCAACGAAAAAGAGGCACGATTGATCATGGAGACAGTGGCAAAATTTGGGGAAGCGATGCTCGTGGCTTTTGAGGGAAAGCGGTTTCCGGGTGATACGCCAATGACGAAGGAGGGGCTCACACAGCGCGCCTATGAAGGGATGCGCGACAACGCTAGAAAAATTGCCTATCAAACTAAACTGGACAAACGCGTTTTTTCGGGAAGTGATCACGGGACTCGGCACATTTGCGAAGGATGTACACATTTCTCCGAGCAGATGATGGCCTCCATGAAGGATGTGGAAAGCATTGACTTCAAACCGCAAGACGAAGTGCTCATTCGTCAAATCATTATCGACCACGATATTGGCTATACCACAGAGGCGGCGCAGGCTAAGGGCGGCTTTGAGGCATCTAAAGATCATCCGTGTGCCGGTTGTGATTTTGTTGAGTCGAACAAGGACTATTATGTGCAGATGTACGGCACAGAGGGATACGACATCATTCGCGATGTCGTGCTCAACCACAGCTATGCACAGAGTGAATACCAAGGATCGCGGCCGGATGCCGCATCGGACGAGGTGACATACAATCGTGACTTGATTCGTTCTGTTGTGTCTACCGTTGATGCTATGGGCGTGACTTCCGAGACAAAAGCAATGGATATGTTTCGTCATCCGGAGGCGATCAATCTCTTGCAGGACGTGAAGCTCTATCTAGAGACGCACGGAGGCGCGGTGGATGATGCGGCGATGGATCTGTTTAAGGGAGATATGAACGCTTTAGTTGATCAGTGGCTCTCGGAAGAACCTCCGCGCATCAGTCAAGAGAGAGCGCGAGGGTATCGAAGCGCCATTGAAAACCAGTTTAATGCTGTGACTGTGGAGATCACGCTCGGGCAGTTTACTGGCGTGGTGAGAGAGATGAGAATGGCACGGCGTTCTGATGGTTCGATTGCTCCGGAGATTCGTATGGATGTCTCTCGCATGGCGGCCATTGTTGGCGATAACTTTGGAGATAAAACGGCGCTCAAGGGGTTTGTAAAAGCTATGGAGGACTTTGGGCTTACAAAGGAACGTCTTCAATCTATGGCGAGACTCGTGCGAGAGTTACGCGGTGAAACTGATCCTGCGCGCCGCGATGAACTCCAAAAGCAGCTCACATTTGTATCCGATCGCGCAACGTTTATTGTGAGCGAAGGAGAGACGACCGGTTTGTCGGATGAGCGAGAAGAGGAACTTCGCGCCATTACCGAGCGATTTGAGCAGTTTGATCGTGACACTGTGCGAACGGACATTCGGCAGCTCTTTACTCGCCTGTATGAGGTGAGAGCGGGTGAGCGAACGATGGATTTGGCGCTGGAAGTGCAACATGAATTGGCTCTGTTGTTTGAACTTGATGACAGGGAGGCTGGGCGGTTGAGTGCCTTGCAACAAGATCTATCTGTCCATATCAATAACGATGCGGAGGTCTCAAGAATTCAGGGGGAAATCAACAGATTTAAATCACGAACCGAGAAAGAGCGGTTGCGTAGGTACGAAGAGGCGGCAAACGCGCCATTGCGTGTCGCCGCATAACACGTTTTCAAAGAATATGACCATTGGAGAACAATCTGTGGAACAGCCTCCCCAAGAACAGTGGGAGCAAGGCATTGAGGCTTATCGTGAACTGCTGGCGCTTCTGCGTGACCTGCCTGTCATTCGCCATTCAACGCACTATGCTCTTGCATTTTTAGTGGAAGATATGCGGCGATCGTCTGGGGAAGGGTGGAAAGAAGTATTTGTTGCCTTCAAATCAGAACTTGCCCATGCAATGGAAGAGGGGGGCTTGCCTCAACTCACAGGGAAAATTCAAGAGGCGTTGCTCAATCGTTACGGAGTGTACTTGAAGGATTTGGAAATGCACGAAACAGACATGTTGCGTAAGAGGAATCTCGGATTGCTTATTCGAACTTTGGACGACGAAAAGAACATATCGGAGGAAGTGTGCGACATGGGCCGGGCCATGCCAATTGGCGGTGTGATTTTGGAGCACGTCCCATCATGGTTTCGAGGGGTTTAAGCATCGTGTACATATCGTTACCCGACGGCGGGAGTTTGGTATAGTGTGTGCAGTTATGCATTCACACTTCTGATCAAGTCGAAGGATTTACGGATTACCTTCTTCAGATAACCTATAGTCAGTGTATCGTTCAGTTTAAAGAAGGAGGCGAGCCAATCGAATAACACACGACGCTTTGTATGAAACAACTTATCATGACTGTAGGTTTGCCATTCTCCGGAAAGTCCAGCGCTGTGAAAGAATTTGCCGCACAAGGCTATGAGGTTATAGAGCGCGACGAAGTACTGCGGCACGTTCTTGACTCGGATGCGTACAAGGAAACGGTTGATCGAGAAGGTCTTGGCTTGACGGGGCGAGATTTGTTTGATGTGGAGAATCGCATTGCCATTCGTCTGTTGAGCGAACGCGTGCGCGAGATGGTTCGTTTGTCATCCGGAGAGCGAATCATCTACGACGGCACAAACCTTCAGCGAGCCTCCCGCGCCGGTATTTTGGAACTTCGCAATCAAGGAGTTGAAGTGAGCGCGATCATTTTTCGCACCCCGCTTCCAGAGATTTTGCGCCGAGCGGAAGCGGCTCGTCTTTCAGGTGAGCGGGAAGGGAATTTTAATGAGCAAGCGACTGGAGCCTTGAAGAGGATGATAGAGATGTTGGAAGATCCAAACGAGGATGAAGGGTTTAACAACATCGAGGTGCGGGATTGGAAATCGGAACGCGTAGAATCTCATGAGGGTCTGCGTCGATAGCGTGTCAATTTATTTCAGAGGTCCCTTTATTGTTGATACTTGATGCGTATGAGTGAATACTATTCAGTGCCTCGAACAGCCGATTGGAACTACGGAGGCAAGAGATGGAAACTGTCGCGGTCCAAGATTGACCTCTTTCTTGAATGTCCGCGTTGCTTTTGGCTCGACAACAAAAAAGGACTCAAACGGCCGCCCGGTTATCCGTTCAATATCAATTCGGCGGTCGACCATCTTCTCAAAAACGAATTCGATGCACATCGCGCGAAGGGAGAGCAACATCCGCTCCAAAAACAGTACGGCTTGAGCGCGCGGCCGGCGGCGCACGAGCACATCGACGTGTGGCGCGAAAACTTTAAAGGCGTTTTAGCGCATCACGTACCAACGGGCTTCACCGTTTCAGGCGCTATTGACGATTTGTGGATTGATGAGAGTAACCGATACATCGTCGTGGATTACAAGGCGACCGCTAAATCCGAACCGGTAACTGCGCTGAACGAAGATTGGCACGATGGCTATAAGCGCCAAATGGAAATCTATCAATGGCTGTTGCGTCACAATGGACTTGATGTAAGTGACACGGGTTACTTTGTGTACTGCACCGGTCGACCGGACGAGAAAGCATTTGATGGGAAAGTGGAGTTTGACGTGCACCTCATTCCGTATACGGGGAGTGACGCGTGGGTTGAAGGAACGCTTGCGGACATTAAGCAATGTTTGGATTCAAACACGATTCCCCGCGCAACGTCCGATTGCGACTACTGCACGTATCGGGCCGCGCTCAAGAGTGAAGAATCGTGATATGCTATCCATAATATGGAAGGCAAACGACAAAACGAATTGCGGGATCATTTAGAGCGCGCTTCGCAAGCGGCACAGGAGGCGGCAAAGACGGTTGGCAAGGCAGGACTTGAGGCGGCGGCTCTTGGCGCAAAGCATGCGGCGCGGTATGTGAAGACCCATCCCAAGCGAACAGCCATTGGTATGGCCGTGGCATTGGCGGCGACGCAAGAGGGACACGAATGGCAACGGGAAGACGCTTCTTTCGTTGAGCAATCCGTTACAGCGCGCGTGATGAGCGATGAGTGGTTGGTGGATGTTCGCAAGGTGGCATCTGTCGTCGTGGGAGAGGAGCACGGGACGTTCTACGCGCTTTTTAAAATGATTCTGGAGGATGATCCCGCGTTTGGCGAAGCGACGGAAGATCAAAAAGCACATGTGATTGATGCAATGATTGCGGCCGCTCGTGAACTAAATCCACAGGACAACCTTGATGATTTTGACTCTCTAAGGGGGAAGCCTGTTATCTTGCCAACGGAGTTTCTCTGGCGGCCGCGGGAGTCAAGGCTCTTGGCAAAAGAGGGCTATGCAACACTGCAAGACTATGCCCAAAGAGATGGCTTTGCTCTTCGTGAGAAATCACATCAAGCGGTGTACAAGTCTGCACGATCCGATACGGAGGCCGCGCAAACACAGGGAAGCGGATTTACGGTGAAAGGTGAAGATATGGAAGCGCGTCTTGTTCCGGACGTTATGACATCCATTGAAGATCTTGGACGTTCGTTTAGCACTCTTGAACTTGGTCCGAATGGAGAAGGATGGCAATTGGTTGTGACCGACATGCTACGCGACGAAGCGATGCAACGTCGTCGCGGCAGTCTCAAAAGTGGCAGCTCGCACTCTACGGGACGTAGTTTTGACGTGTCTGACGGGCGATTCGTGAAGCCGGATGGTAAGGAGGTTACCTGGTCAATGTTTGACGAGCACGGAAGGGCGCACGGACGCGGACCGGACGCGGACATCATTGATCAGGTGTTGCGCCCCGCGTTTGAAGAGCTCGCCCTTGAAAGCGGCTGGGTGCTCTATAAGGAGCCGGGACACTGGCATGTGTACGTTCCCAAGGCCGTAGACGTAGATGTATCTGATGAGTGGGCACGATACGCAGAGCCGCCTTCATCCGCTCGCGCCAGAGAAAAACCAAGAGCGGAGCGCGGAGAGATTTCCCAAAATATCGGTGATCGTTTATTGGATGACTACGCGGAGAGCGTACGGCGTCGCGCGTCGTTCGCGGAGTTGGAACCTGAACGCGACGAGGTTCGCCGAACTTTGGGAGGAGGTACGTTCATTCATGAACTCGAAACGCACGGACCGAACGAAGGGCGCATTGTCGATCAAGTCTTGCGGGCACAGCCGCAGGATCTCGGACGCCTTGGCTATTTTGAGCACACCACGATTCATAATGCACAGCGAACCCTGTCTGATATTGAGGACGTATGGCGTTGGAAGACACGCGAGAAGCTCTTTACGACCATGTATCAATTTGGACACTATGTGGAAGAGCGCGTTGGTCCAGACGATAACACATACGACTTTGCACAGTGGTATGAGGACGCACGCGAGTTGCATGATGAATTAAATGCACAAGCGAAAACCTTGTTCGCGCGGAAAGGCGGACTCACGGAAGAGGAAGCGCAAGCGCTTGTCAATGCCATTACGCCCGAAGTGATGCTGTCAACCATTCACGCGGAGTTTCTCTCCCAACTTCCTGGCGGTGCGTTTGTGGATGTCATGCCGCGCCTGTTTGACGGGTATAACATCATGCAGGGGCCGGCGCTCAATGATCATTATTTTAGCTCTGGTCCGGTGCAGTTGATTTATCCGACGTTCGAGCTGATGCTTGCGCGATACGGTTCGCGAGTACACGCTTTGCAGAAAGATGAAGGGACATTTTCGTCTGTGGTCGTTCCAAAGAAGGTAGGAGGATTGTTGCCAACGAAAGATGTTGCCGAGGCGATGGTGCTCGACCGTGAGAGCGTCGCGTTTTGGAGTTATATGTCGATGGTCTATCACACGGAAGCGGCTTTTCACACACTCATGCAGAATCATTCGTTTGCGCGCTCGTGGAAAAGGGCTGGTGAAGCGGATCGTTTACGATTCATGGCGACGTTTGTACCGGTGGCAAATCACATAGGCCGTGGCGGAGCTGCCAATAGAGCGAACGGACTGCTTTCCAAGCATGACGGAAAGTCTCTGCGCGATTTGGCGTATGCTGTGCAAAATTTGAGGATGAAATCTTCGGCCGTGCGCAGTGCGCGCGTGGGGCTTGAGAGCATGGAGGCGATGATCGCTCGCGCACAGGAGTGATAACTGTTAGTGCGCTTTGTTCCAAAAGTCAAGGCTCGGGAAGTGCCCGAGCCTCAAACACTAGAACGAAATCGAGAGCGGGAAGCGGATCGTGTGACCGACCGTATAAGTCACGCTCACATACCACTGTACGCCAAGGCTCACGGGACCAAAGTCAAACGCGACATTTGGACCGACCCAGAAACTTACATTGGACTGTTCGCACTGCGCGCCAAAAGACAAGGGCGCGGTCTGCGGCGGAAGGAATTGCAGCTTGTAGAATCCGTAATACTCCGCATGTGCTGGCGCGAAGTATCCGTTCGACTGCATGTAGAGCACAATCTTGGCGTCAACCGGCTTGAACGTTACGGCAAGCGAAACAAGAAACGCTGTCCCGTTGCCACTTGTGCGATTCGTGGCAAACCCTACACTTGGGAACAGCGAGATCAGGCG
>CAYHRP010000012.1:0-11067 GCA_964359145.1 uncultured Gammaproteobacteria bacterium
TAATGAACTTGAAAACCGATGAGGAAAAAGAAATCGCCAAGCCGTGGTTGGAAACGCCAATCGATTATAACAAAGTGAAGCAACACACTAAAAAGTTTTTTGCGGTTTTTTCTGACGATGACGAAGTTGTGCCACAAGAAAACAAAAAACTTTTTGGTGAACGGCTTGGCGCAAAAACTGCCATGGAATCCGCTAAAGGACATTTTAGCGGAAGTGATGGAGTGAAAGAATTGCCAATTATTTTAGAAGCAATGCTTTCATAATAGCCGTCGATTTTTTCAAAAAGGAAAGCCGAAGCTCGCGCGGATTCCTCCCCGAAACCTCGCTTCTGCGCGCTGGATTCCACACAGCTCATCTGTAGCGCACCAACCCTCTGTTATGCCGCTTTGCGCGCGCCTATCAACCGTTGTGAGCGACGAGCCATAGCGCAAAATGAAGCGCGAAGAGAGGACGATCACGGCAATGCTAACGATCAAAATGTCGCCAACAAGAAAAACATGGATCTTATTGATATGGGGGTAGTGGTGGTTTTTTTGCGGCTGCCCTTTGGCACAGCGTCAACCGTTCAGGGTCTCCCACCGCATGCTCGTACCTGTTCCTCCATGGCACTTTGCATTTCTTGTGTAAGATCCACGGGAGCGAGTTTGTTGTAGGGCGCATCAAGCGGCATGCGTACGAGCGAGTGGGGTTCGCCGATACTCTCATCGAGAAAACTGATGCACATATAGTCTCCGCCGTACGGCATCTTTTTAATGATGAGTGACACGTTCTCAATTCCGGCGACGACATGCACCGCTCTTGGATCGTCATAAGCGGATGTGTGTTTGAAGAGACGCTCCCAGTTGAGTGTGGCACTATCAAACTTGTAGATGCCATTGAAGACTTCCGTTTGTGCTTTGTCAGACGCCTCCGTGGCAAAATAAAAGATATTTGGCACATTCGGATCATTCACAACGCGTCCGACGATTTGCTCTACATCAATCGTGCGACCTTGCGTTTCGTTGATGATGCGCATGGCCTTCTCTCTCATCTCCCATTCTGTATCACGCATCCCGCCGTGGAAACTCACATCTGGTGTGCCTAATCCAGGCGTGGTTGATTGCACGCGTTCAATCGTATCGTTCGTTATTGTGCTCGAAGAGGGGAGCGCTTGCGTACAGCCTGCACCGAGGAGCACGACACCTGTCAACGCGGCAATGAACTTCTTGCTGCCTTGTAAATGTTTCATAGGAAATTCTTGATGATTCTTTGCTAGACGATGCTATTTAGCGCCTTTTTTCCACTCAACACGGCGATGATATTTTGCGCCGCGACGCGCGACATGGCATGACGCGCTTCAATGGTGGCGCTTGCAATATGCGGCGTAGTCACAACATTCGGAAGTCGCTTGAGGATTTCCGGAATGACCGGCTCGTTTTCAAACACGTCGAGTCCCGCGCCGGCAATGCGTTTGGCCTTGAGTGCGGCCACGAGCGCCTTTTCGCTTACTACCGGTCCGCGCGATGTATTCACCAAGTAGGCCGTTTTCTTCATGAGTTTGAGTTCCGCCGTGTCAATCAGATGATGCGTGCCGGGCACGAGCGGCACATGCAGTGTAACAAAGTCCGAGCGTTGCAGTAACTCCTTCAATCCCACGCGCTGTGCGCCGAAGCGCTTTTCCGCCTCCTTGTTTCCCGTCTGATTCGTGTAGAGAAGTTTGATATGAAAGCCGTCGTAAATCCTTTGCATGACACGCATGCCGATGCGTCCGGCACCAACGACCCCGACGGTCTTGCCAATGAAATCGGTTCCGATGAGAAGCGAGGGATTCCATCCCTTGAATTTGCCCATACGGATGTAGTCGTCGCCTTCCACGATACGGTGGGCGAGCGCGAACAGAAGCGCAATCGTATGTTCGGCAACCGACTCGTTAATCTCGTCACCGGGCGTGTTCGTGATGATGACGCCGCGGCGCTTGGCCGCTTGAAGGTCGATGTTGTTGAAGCCAACTGCGAAATTCGCCACAACCTTCAGCTGTGGTCCGGCCGCTTTGAAGAACGCTTCGTCCACGCGCTCGGTGAGAATCGTGAGCACGGCGTCGTACCGATTGGCTTTCAGGCGACGCAAAAGCTCGGCGCGCGGAATCACGCGGTCGTGTTCGTAGATGTCAACGTCGTACTTCTTTTGGAGGAGTTTGACGCCCTCGTCGGCAATCGGCCGCGTAATGAAGATGTGTTTACGTGGCATATCTATTCAATACAAAGCGTGTGGGCGATTGCATCTGTACGTTCTCCAGTTACCTCATCTACCGTATGGGTGTTGGTGAACACACAATCGCGCGAGGTCCACCGCAATGAAAAACCACTTTGGATGGGAACACCGTCAACATCCAATTCGTAACGCGCAAAAGATTTGGATGGATCAATCGACAGGAGTGATGTCGCTTCCCCAGACAGCAGGTTCCACACGACGAGTTTGTCCTGAAACGCATCTTCGTTGAGTCCTTCGGAGTACACGGTAGCCAAGAGTGTCTCATCCGGTGACAGAGCGATGGCTTCCAAATCCTTTGGCAGACTGTCGGAGAACGGCGCTTTCTCGAGCGTTGAATCGGTCGCAATGTTGAATGGGTAGATATTTGGCGCAAGCCAATCGAACGCGGTCGGGATCCACATGAGAAAGACCCGCCCGTCAAATCCAACGCGTGGAATGGAGAAGACGCTAAAAGATCCGGCATCTTCCGGCAAGGTGAACACCGTACGTTCAACGCCGGATATCGGGTCCACTTCAATAAGATGTGTGCCGGAATCTTGCTCCATGCGCGCATAGTAGAACGGCACGGGCTTTGGTGCCGTCTCCAACGCGTCTTGCAGGGAAGCGGTGTCGGTGGCGAGTTTGGTGTTTTGCGCTTGCGTGTTTTCGAGACGCTCTTCAAGCGCGGATCCTTGACGCCACGCCATATAGGTGACTCCAAACGCGGCGAGGGCAAGCACGGCGGCAATAATAATCGCAACGATGTACACGACGTGCGAGTGGCTCATGGGTCCGCCTAGGGTCTGCGAAGGCGTAATGACTTTTCTGTCCGACATTGTCGTCGGGGATGGGGGAGCTGGCATAGAGAGGAATAGAGTTATTTTTCAAAGTTAGTCGTGCCAAATTTAGAGCGCATACGGCTCCACGCGAATGACGGCAAGACGGCGTGTGCCGGGCATTCGTTCGAGCAATCCTTCCTTCGCGCCGACCTTCCCAATCACCGACTCGGCATTGAGACTGCCAAGACGCAGCGCGCTGACCATGTCGCCGTTCCCGTGTATCAAACCGCAGACGACGCCGCTCCCGAATGCATCGCCTGCACCCGTCGAGTTGACGGCGGGAGCATCGGTTGGAAAGGCGCGGAACGCTTGCTCGCGGTTGGCCGCGTAGGCACCATCCGGTCCGTCACTCATAACAAACCATTCTTTGACCAAGCGCCCGAGCGTACGCAATATCCCGCGCGTGTCGCCTCGGGATGCGCGTGTTAACGCTACGGCCTCGTCGCGATTCAAAAAGAGGACGTCCGTATTTTCCATGAACGAAGAGAGCGCGCGCAGACCGTGATGTAATTCCGGCGCTCCCGGATTCCAAGCAACGTGTGCTTGTGCGGCGTTGGCCTTAGAAAAAATAGCCTTCACGAGTGGAAGACTTCCGCCGACGCTTGTTAGATACACCCATGCGGCATCAAATCGGTTCGGGAGATCGGCGGCTTTGAGATGAGCAGATGCGCCGCGATACACAATGGCCGTGCGTTCGCCGCCTTCGGCCGTGAGCAGGACAGAATATCCGGTCGGCGTTTTGTGATCGCGCACCATGGCGTGCGTGTACACGCCGTGGTGTTCCAGATCGCGAATAACGTCCTGCGCCAAATCGTCCGTACCGATTTTGCAAAGAGACGCCGCCTTCAAACCGAGATGACCAAACGTTGCCGCCGCGTTTGTGGCTCCTCCTCCCGACCCAAACACGGGAGCCTCAATCTCAATTTTACGTCCGAGAACAAAACAGGCGTCCTGTTTTCCGGGAATGACGCTCGAGTTGGTCACATGAAACGCATCGCTGTGCACATACACGTCGCGCACGGCCGCACCGATTGTGAGAACGTCATAGTGCATACTTATGCTTTTCCAGATGATCCAAACAACCGCAATTTACGCGCGACTACACGGCGCACGGCATCGCGTCCCGCACCCAAGTACAAGCGCGGATCCATATTGTTTGGATGGTGTGTCATGTACTTGTCTATGGCTCCGGTGAAGGCGATGCGAACATCCGAATCGGTGTTGATTTTTGTAATCCCGTTCGCGATAGCTTTTTTAAGTTGTCCGTCCGGCACGCCAAACGCTTTCGAAAGATCGGCGCCGTATGCTTCCGCCACATCCTTGAGATCGCGATAGATGGAACTGGCGCCGTGGAGGACGAGCGGCTTTTTTACGACGGTGGCAATGGCGCGCAGACGCTCCATGTCGAGGGCGACGCGCGCGCTGAAAAATTTTTTGACGCCATGCTTGGTGCCAATAGACACTGCGAGTGCGTCGCAACCCGTTTCTTTCACGAAGCGCTTTGCTTCCGAAGGGTGCGTCAAAAATGCCTCGCGGTTTGAGACGTCTACTTGATCTTCTTTTCCCGGAATGGCGCCGAGCTCTGCTTCAACGAAGATGTTTCGCGCGTGGGCGCGCCGAACCACATCGCGCGTAATGCGGATATTTTCTTCAAGTGGAAATCGCGACGCATCCACCATCACGCTCGTGTAGAGGCCGCTCTCGATGGCTTCTATCACCAGGTCAATGTTCGTGCCGTGATCGAGGTGCATGGCCATCGGTATGTCCGCATCGCGTGCCATGGTATGCGTCATCGCCGCGAGCATTTCCATGCCCGCGTATTCAATCGCGCCTTGGCTTGTTTGAACAATGATGGGCGCGCGCTCCTGAACGGCCGCCTCCACAACGCCTTGGAGGATTTCCATATTGTTGATGTTAAACGCGCCGACGGCGTATCGACCACTGCGTGCGCGCATAAGCATGGTTTTTGGAGATGTCATCATGTGAGAGGTTCAACGGAATATTCAGGATGTTCGGCGAGGCGCGCGGAAAGTTGCGTGCGCGTGAGGAGCCCCTCTTGCGGCCCCACATATTGTACAACGGATGCGGCGTTGGCGGATCCCCACGCGAGCGCGAGGGCGAGCGGTTGCTGTGCAATCAGCGCCGCAAGCACGCCCGTGGAAAAAGCGTCGCCGGCGCCGGTTGCTTCCACGCGCTCTCCGGGGAACATCGGCGCGTGATACGACTTTTTGCCATCACTTGCGTACGCGCCTTCGCGGCCGTTTGTCACGATGACAGTGTGCGGCCCCAGTTCGTGCAATGTGGCAAGGAGTGATGGCGCCTCCTCAAGGTCGCATTGGCACAGCCTCTGTGCTTCTTCTTTGTTGACCATCAGGAGCTCGGTGTGTTCGAGAAGCGCAAACAAAACGTCGTCGAGGTCCTCTAACTGAATCGCTCCCGGATTGATGCCGATTTTCATGCCGTCTTTCTGTGCGCGGGCGATCACGTCGCGATACAGATTTTTGTAGTTGGCGCCCATCTCTGTCAAAAACAACCAGTGTGTTTGCAGATTATCCGGCAAGATGTACGTGTGCGGACGATGTACGGCCAAAATAGTGCTCTCGCCTTGCACGTTGAGCACGGCCGAGAAACTGCTCTGTCCGCCGTTTTGTGTAACGTATTGCGTGGAAATACCTTCTTTTTTGAGTCCGTCGTAGGCGAGTGTTGCCGTGGTGTCTTGCCCCACGACGCTGATGATGGAAACGGCACTGCCAAGACGTCGCGCGCCAATGGCAATGTTTGCCGCCGAACCGGCCATCATGGACACCGCCGAGTCCACGGGAATTTTCTCGCCGTAGCGCATCACAATCTCACATGTATCCCTTTTGACGCCGCATTGAAGCTTCGCATCATCTCCAAGATCGATGAACACGTCGAGCTTAATGTCGCCGAGTGTGACGAGGTTGTACATAGGCGCGAGCTACGCAAGGCGTGTAATCACAAGGGAGTGGGCCGACTCGCCGCGATGAAGAACACGTACGTCCGAATCTACGGATGGCGCATCATCTTCCCCCACTTGGTCATCAAAGGGAATGCTGATGTCGGGCCGCACCCCTTTTTTGAACGAATAGTCTATCAACCCTTTTTCCTCCAATGTTTCAAGCGCTCGCGTGAGTCCGTCGGCATCAAACCCTTCGTCAACGCCCCCGTAGAAGACATGCTGATTAATTGGACCCAAAATATACTTTCCCCCGACCTTGAGGAATGTGAGAGCCAGCTCTATTTCAGATTGAAATTCGGTTTCTCGCATGTGATTCCATCCGTGCATGGTGACAGAAGTGTGAGCGAGAATGCGGTCTTGCGGGTCGATGCCCGGCATGCGATACGGGAAGAACCCGTGGATCGGCACGGCGTGCTGTGTGCGCTTGCGAAACAGATGTTGCTTGGTCCATCCGCGCTCAAACGATTGAAGGTAGGCGTGTTTCGTGTTTGCGTCAAGTGAGATGCCCATGCGTGTGATACGCCGTATCTCTTGCGTCAAGTGCGGCACGAGGCCCTCGCTGTACACCATGAGCTGTTCTATGCGGGCGATCAACTCGTCGAGAATGATTTTTGTGCGCAGCGAAACGGCAAAACCGGGCTGGAAGTATCCGAACGCGCCAAACTCTCTATCATCCACCTGTTCCACCTCGGCAATAATGCGATAGGCATTGTTTGTTGCGCTCCCTTGAGACGCAGACTCGTCCGATGACGGCGACAAAGCCTCTAAACTTTCTTGCCGTAGCGTTTCAAGGTGGGGAAAAATCGACGCAAAAAACCGGTTCAGGTCATTGCGACCGGTTTGAATGCGCCTTGGTGATTTGGAAGTCGGCAATGTCTCGAGCCAATAGCGTGCTTGCGAAAGGTCACGTTCAAACGTGGGCATGGCTTGCGTAAGTGCTTCGTTGGGCAGAATGTTCAAGAGGGCCTCCCAACGCGAAACAAACTCCGTCCACTGTTTTGGATTGCCGTTTTGCTCACGAACACCTTCCTTAAAGTCGTGCCATTTGGCGACATCCGCTTGCACATGTGCAAAATCTGTCAGATAGAATGCTCGCTCTTCGGGCGTCATATCGTTTGGGAGGTCCTTATTCCATGAACGCGCTCTGCGTCCGCACGTTTCCACCCATGCCTCTTCGCTCTCGCATCCCACGAGGGAAAATCCTTCCGTGAGCGACCATGAGCCTTGAACAAGCCGCTCTTTCTTTTCCTTAAGTGCTCGCAAACGCGGCCGCAGACTTTCCGCGACAGCTACGGCGTTCCGTGGCCGCTGACTCACGCGCGCGAACAGGTCGCCATAGAGAGCCGTACATTGATCAACGAGGCCGCGATAAGGGTTTGCGTCTTCGGGTGGCGTAAAGAACCCATACATACGGTTGAGCGCTCTCACTTCCTCAAAATGGAGGTTTTCGAGCCAGGAGCCGGCGTCAAACGACTCCGGCGATTGCCCTATGAGCGCTTCAATCATAGGCGGGACGATTTCTTCCGCATACTCAAATTCCACAATGGTTGTTCCGGGTCGGTCGCATGCCTGATACGGATCGCCGATCACGGCAACTTTGGCATTGGGCGGCCACACCTCTTCTTTTGGCAAGTCAAAGAGATCTGGATACATCCATGCTGGTCGAGATTTGACGACCTTAACGGACAGAGACATATCTTGTAACCACGCCATATCAAACTCCGGTGGAATGGTCACCGTGGCAATGACCTCTCGACGGAAGACGTAGTGCGCGGTGCCGTCTTTGGCAAAGGTGAGGGTTATCCAGTCGTGGACATCCTGCCGAGTGAGGCGGTCTTTTCCCGTGATACCAAGGGCAAACGGAACGCCATCAAACGCGCACAGTGTTTGCGTGGGATCGCCCTCGACATTTGTCCATTTTTGTTCGGCAAAGAGATCTGCGCGTTCTCGAACGATTTCGGAGAGCCTTTCTGCGGACAAAAATCCATTCTGAACAGGGACGCGCGCGCGATCGCGCAACATTTCAAGGGTGCGTTCACTTTGGCCTGCATGCGTTGCATCGTATTCCATGCGCTCTTGACGCTGCATTTCCAAGTGCTCATCAAGTCCTTCGGCGATGTCTGCTCTTGGATGGAGTCGGCGTGGTGATCCCTCAAACATAGAGGTTTATTGAACGATTTTGAATCATATTTTTTACGGACTTCGCAATCGCCACGCGGTCCAGTCCAAAGTGCGCGATGAGTTCTTCCGGCTCACCCGAGGTGCCAAAGCCGTTCATGCCGATCATGCGCATGCGCGTCGGTTGCAAACGGGCGAGCGCTTCGGCTACGGCGCCGCCAAGTCCTCCCACGGTTTGCGCTTCTTCCACGGTGACAACGGCGCCGCACTTTTTTGCCGCCGCCGCAATCGTTTTTTCGTCAAGCGGTTTGATGGTGTGGGAATTGATGACCATCGCGCTTACGCCGTCCTTCTTCAAAAGCCGCGCCGCTAAAAGCGCTTCGTGAAGGAGCGGTCCGCATGCTACGAGCGCCACATCATCTCCGTCTTTAAAGATTTCCGCGCGGCCAATTTGAAAGGGTGTTTTCTCTGTCGTAAATGATGGCGAAGCGTGCCGCGCAAACCGTAAATATCCGGGACCTTTCATTTTCGCCATAGCGACGGTTGCGCGTTTTGTTTCCAAGTAGTCGCACGGTGCCACAACGGTCATGTTTGGAAGCGAGCGCATGAGCGCGATGTCTTCGAGCATCTGATGGGTGGCGCCGTCCGGTCCGACGGATACACCTGCGTGCGCACCCATAATTTTTACCGATTGGTTTTGCAGGGCGATGCACAAACGAATCTGCTCAAAGTTGCGTCCCGGAGAGAACGCGGCGTAACTTGAAATGAACGGAATTTTTCCCTCGAGCGCCATACCGCCGGCAATGGCGGCAAGTGACTGTTCGGCAATGCCCATCTGAACGAAACGGTCAGGGAACGCTTTCTTGAACGCCTCACTGCGCGTGGATTCGGTCAAGTCACAGCACAACACAACCACGTTCTTGTCGGTGCGGCCAGCTTCAACGACGCCCTCGCCATATCCGTTACGCGTGGGAATACGCTTCACGGTATCGCGATAGGTCGTGGGGGAAAGATGTGCGTTTCGCGTCGCCATGGTTATCGTTTGATGCGGCGATACAGCGCGCGCAAGATGCGGGAGAGCGCGTACACGGGAACGCCGATACCAATGCCCAAAATGACCGCCCAAATGAGGACGATGACAACGCCTTGGCCTATGACGACGAGGCTTTGCAATGCGTCCGTTATAGAGGCGAGTGGACGGAACGGTTTTGTCGGTACTGTGAGCGAGGACTCCTCCGCAAGGGAGATGGTGATAGTGGCAAGCGCTGTTTGGTTATCGAGATACTGAATGCGCCCCTCGAGCGATTCTATGCGCGTCCGTACGCGCGAGAGCTCGCGTTGCACTTGCAATAAGTCCGGCACGCTCGCACTGCGATCTAACAAGCGCACGAACGCTTGTTCTTCTTCGCGCGCGACGGAAAGTTGCGCTTGCAAATCAGTATACTGCTCGGTGACATCTTGTGCATTGGAAGATTCGGATGTCACTTTGATGGCTCCGTCTTTAAGCTCTGCCATCGCCGCATCATAAGAATCAAACGGGACGCGAATCGTTGATGAACCGTAGCGCGTGCCGTTGCTCCACTCGCCCGCGTTGCTGTTCTGTGTAAATCCGCCGTGACGCTTGGCAATCTCGCTGATGTCGGTGAGCGTTTCGGTAATGGAATCGACAAGGAGTTCGAGCGATCCGTTGCGAATAATTTTTTGCTCAATGTCGCCGCCGACGGGTCCTGCGGTTGGATCCTCGATGCCATTTTCCATCAATGGCTCGCCACTCGTGTCAAATTCAGCTAAGACCTTTTGCTGTGATACAAGAGATGAAACGCCTTCATTGCGAAAAGCAAATTCTGGCGACGAGGTCGCAAAACTCCCGTAGCCGTAATACGACGGAATACCCAAAAAACTCACGATGATCGCGAGAATCACAATTCCCGCAATCCCTCCAATGATGTGAACACTTTTTTTGTTCATAGAGCAAGTGATTTATTCGAGGACTTGATGATGGCTCGACTGCAACCAACTCTCGCATTACTCGTGTTCACTCTCAATCTTTCCCTTAAGCGTGCGTAAATCCGAGAGGGCTCGCCGCGCTTCCTGTGCGTTTGGAGGCTTTCCGTGCCACGTATAGTCGTACTCCATAAAACCGACGCCTTTCCCCGGAATCGTATGGGCAATAATCACGCTTGGGCGTTCCACGACGGCGTGCGCTTGGCCGACGGCGTCAATAAACTCGCGGATGTTGTGGCCGTCAATTTCTTGCACGTGAAAATTAAATGCCGCAAATTTATCGCGCAGAGGCTCTTCGGGCATGATGTTCTCGGTCATGCCGTCAATCTGAATGTTGTTGCGATCCACGATCCATGTCATGTTGTTTAGCGTATACTTTTGCGCAAAAAATGCGCTTTCCCATGTAATACCTTCCTGCAATTCGCCGTCTGACATGACGCAGTACACATGCGAACGCGAGCCGTTCATGCGTAGGGCGTATGCCGCTCCACAGGCTTGTGACGAACCGTTGCCGAGAGGACCACTCGTGTTTTCAATACCCGGTAAAACGCCATATTCCGGATGTCCTTGCAGGCGTCCTCCAAGCTGTCGCAGGGTCATTAACTCCTTCTTCGGAAAGTAACCGGCATGCGCCATGGCGACGTATTGTATGGGACACACGTGTCCGCAACTTAAATAAAGACGGTCGCGATGCTTCCACGTCGGTTGCTTTGGGCGGTGATTCAAGACGTGAAAATAGAGTGCGGCAAATATGTCCGCCAAATCCAAAGGTCCAGCGGAGTGGCCGGAACCGGCCTGTGTGAGCATCAAAATCAGATCGCGGCGCATGGCGTTCGCGCGCTCCTCCAATGTCTGCACATCTTTGTCGTGCAATGCGTGCATATCTATAGTCATCAC
>CAYHRP010000013.1:0-10523 GCA_964359145.1 uncultured Gammaproteobacteria bacterium
GATGGAGGGCGGCCTTCTTGCGGGGGACGGCCTGGTGATGGGCGGCGGGGCATATGCTATAAAACAAAATCAAGGTAGTTTTCTGGCGTCACAACGGCAAACGAGGACTCCGAATAGGTATCTTTCCATTTTGAGGGTACGCGCACAGATGTTTGCGACCACTTGAATTCATACCCATGAAGTTTCCCTCCTCGCTCCTCAACCCAATCCAGCTCTTGGCCATCCCATGTGCGCCAAAAATAATTGTTTGAGTACAAGTTCGTATACGACTGTTTCTTCAATCGCTCAATCACGAGAAAGTTTTCCCACAACTTTCCAACGTCGTCTCGCAAAGACAGCGCATTAAAGTTCGAAATGATTGCGTTGCGAATCCCAACATCAAAGAAGAAGTATTTGCTCTTTTTTGTGATTTCCTTCCGTAGGTTACGGCTGAAGCCGCGCAAATTGTAGATAACAAACGATTGCTCTAAAATGTCCAAGTAGCGAGCAACGGTTTTGTAATCAAGCCCGAGTTGCCTGCCAAGCTCCGAAAGCGATACTTCACTCCCAATCTGAAATGCAAGTAAGCGCAATAAATCCAGAATCGTCTTTGAATTCTTCACTTTGTCAAACTCTAGGATGTCCTTGAGGAGATAGGAGTTGGCGATTTCCGTGATGAGACGCTTCCGCTCCTCGTTGTTTGAGGCCGCCACCACTTCCGGATAGCCGCCGTACACAAGCCATTGCTCAAGTCGTTGTTTCAGCTCAAAGGAGTTTTGCGTCTGTTTCAGCTCCATTTGAGAAACAGTTTAAAGCGTTAGTGGTGTTTTTCTGCAGGTAATCTGATGGCCAACTTTACCCGCAAGATCAAAAGACGACGACCCTGTTGCGATAACACGCGCGTTGGGCACATGATCTACAATAATCTTTAGTCCTTCGCCAATGCGCGGAATTTTCTGCGCCTCGTCAATGACAAGCAAATCATATCCCTCTACAAGCTCCAGAATTTGAGAAAAGTTGCTTGACTCAAAAACTTCTCGAATGCGTATGTCTTCTCCTGTATCGAAACGTGCAACGAAAGATGTCTGTGCCAGAAAGTGTTTCAGGAGTGTCGTTTTGCCAACCTGTCTTGGCCCATAAATAAGTAGCGCCTTGCCTGGCCTGATATTTTGGCCTAGATTGTCATAAATCCTTGGTATTAGCATTTTTCTAGTATATACGCTCCTTGAAATAAGGCAATTCTATTTGAAGGTGAGCGGAAATTTGGAAGATTTGCGCGAGAGCACGAGACGGACGGCCAGAGCGTCACTCCGATCGCCGCGACGGTCGCGGCCAACGCCCGCCGCACCGCTACCGGCGCGGAGGCCGCCAACCAGGCCATAGCGAGGCCCGTCGTCGTGCGCATGGTAGCCGTCAAAGTGAGTCCAGAGGTTCTTTTGTCCGTATCCTTGTGTTTGCGAGGCGCGTTGATATTCATCGGGACGCATGAGACGCAGTTCATAGTCGTCTGGATTGGCAGAGGAGCCGAGAAGTGTGCTGATGACCGCCTTGGCTTTGCTCGATTGGATGCGGGCATCATGATCACGCCAAAGAGCTGTGTTCACTTCGTCTCGTGTGATGGAGGTGAGGTCTTTTGTGTTGAAGAGGGTTTTGAGGATTTTCTTGGTTTGTGCGGTGAGAGCGTTGGCCTTTTCTTGAGTATCATTCCAGTCAAACTCCTTGAAATCCATAGCAAGCATGAAGGCCTTTTGTCCAAAGCCTGTGATGAGGGGCACAGAGGGATTGGTGAGGTTGTTGGGGTTGTCGCCGTCTATGGTGTTTGAGAGACGATGTTCTGCCAGAGCTTGGAAGTACCACAAGGATTTCTCCGGAGTGTTGGGGAGATCGGGACAGTCCTGTCGCCAGAAGGTCTTCAGCACGGACTCGTTGAGTTTGTATTTGTCTGCGATGAGGGCGACTTTGGGGTTCGTGGTGGAATCAGGATCGGGAGAGCCGATAGGATGCGTCGTCACAAACCGAGAATCGCGAGCGTATACGGCGTCCACGATGGCTTGAGCCTTTGGATGTGCTTCGATCTTCATCTCGGAGAAGCCGTATTCCTTCGCCTTGGCGGTGTCGAACACAAATGGGAGAAGCTCGCCGCGTCCGGGAGGCAGGGCTTCGTGTGCCAACTTCTCCCGAATACCGTCTGGAAGGCCCGCCAAGTCCATACCACTCAACGCGGCAAGGGCTCCGCGCGCGTCTTCGCTCCCTTCTCCGACACCCAAAAACTCATCCGCCGACTCTCCAGCGCGGAGTTTGCGCAAACCAAACGGATCCAAGTCGGCGACCTGCGCAGGCATGAGCATCTCGGTTTGAGCACCGGGCATGTCGGTGTGTTTCCATCCCCATGCCTCCAACTTCTTTTCGTCAACGCCCGGCACATCCATGTCCTGCACGCTCTGGCGATTGAAAAATCCCTTCGTCACAAAGATTTGCAAAAGAAGACGGCGGTCTTTTTCCGGATAATCCTCGGTGCGAATGATGTGTAAGAGTTCGTCTTCCAAGAAGTCGCGAAAGGTTTGTCCGCGCGCGTCGGCAACAGGCCAGCCGGAGATGATTTTCAAGATGCGCCCTTGATCCAACACGGCCTTCTCAAGCACGGCCGGTGTTTTTTTTGCGCCGCCGCCCTCGGCATAGAATTGCGTTTGCCGACCCTCGTATGCCTGTTGAATAAGCTCGGCGGCTTCCAAAAGATGCTTGAGAGTCTCGGAGGCATCCTCTCGTGACAGTCGCATACCGCGCCTGTCCATAAGAGTGGCGAGAATCAAATCGTACGTCTCTTCTTTGGGCAGATAGTCAACCTTGCGAGAAGCAAACACACGCGCTTCAGCCGAATCAAGCTCAAAGCGTTCTTTATGTTTTGTTCCTTTGATGTTTGCCGTCGCACCAATAACAAAACCATCTTGAATAATGTGCGCAAGGCCGGAGTCTTCTTGAATCTTAACCTCATCGCCCGGACGACGATTGTAGAGTTCCTTGAGTCCAAAACGAATCTTTGTTTCCAAGAGATTAAATTCGTCCAGAATGAAAGGCGTCCCATCATCAATCGCCTGTACGTAGACGCCCGGTTTGAATACCGTATCCGTGCCTCCTCCTTCTTTGGACACAAGACCCATCTTGCCAAAAATCTCCGCGGGCGTGGTGTTTTGCGTACTGCGAACCAAGTGTGAAAGCGGCCTCCCGTAGAGCTTCTTGGTGAGATAGGAAAAGAGTTCCGTTTTGCCAGTACCGGTGGAGCCGGTGAGTAGGACGGCTTCACCGCGCGCCCAGAGCGTTTGGATTTGCTCGGCAAGTTCTCGGCGCGACGGCGTCATAGCGTAACGATCTTGCTCGAGCGATTCGCGATAGGAGAGCAGTTCCGCGATCCGCGTAGAGCGGGCGGTCTCGGGTGATTCTTCCAACACACGGAGACGCCGCTCTACTTCCGCGCGGACGACGGCGTTTCCCTCAAGCGTTTTACGATCAAGAGCGGTTTTCTTTTTACCACGCAGAATTGCATAATCCTGCGCGTCCAACTCGTCTTCAATGTCTTGCAAGGCGCGCAGTTCGTCTTGAACATTTCTGAACGCGCGACTCACTTCTACATGCTCATTCTGTACACGCTCTATAGCCTCCGACACGTCCGCTGTTTGTATGAGTGCCTTAATCTCTCGGTCAAGTTCACTAAGGCGCTGTTGTGCTTCGTCGTCCGTTTCAAGACGTCTTGTGAGTCGTTGCGCAGGCTTCTCTCGATCATCTGGCGATTGCTTTCGCCGCGATTGCAAAACGGCAAGGATGTCTGCGGCCTTTCCCTCGCGCAAAGACAAAACCTCCTCCTCGCCGACGGTCGCTTTACTGCGCAAAGAGCGACGCAAATCGCCGCGTTCCTTGAGGAGCTCGAAGAAGCGCGCGGCAAGCTCTTGTGCGTTCGATTCACGTTCCGGCGACGGCGAACCTTCGTGTGTACGAGGCATAGATTGGATTGAGTTTCTCGTGAGATTGTAGCGTGTTTGCGAAAAAATGTCCTGCGTGGTTCTGTTTTTTGCTATACTTCCCGAACTATGAAACACCCAACCGTCACAAAAGCGGTGCTTCCCGTGGCAGGACTTGGAACGCGCTTCCTGCCGGCCACAAAGGCACAGCCAAAGGAGATGCTCCCAATCATCGATAAGCCGATTGTGCAGTACATGGTGGAGGACATGGTGCGCGCCGGTATTGAGGACATCATCTTCGTTACTTCAAACGGCAAGCGCGCTCTCGAGGACCACTTTGATCGCAACTTCGAGCTTGAGTATCGCCTAGAACAAAAGGGCATGAAAAAGGAGCTTGAGGAGATAGCGCAAATCGGTAAGCTCGCCAACTTTGCGTTCGTGCGCCAACCAAAGCCGCTCGGCGATGGACATGCCGTTTTGCAAGCGCTTCCTTTTATTGACGATGACGAAGCCGTGATGATTATGTTCGCCGACGACCTTGTGGTGGACATCGCGCCACAGCTCATCGCCGCATACGCCAAGCATCATCGTCCGATTTTGAGCGCGCTTGAGGTGCCGACGGAAGCCCTGTCGCGCTACGGCATTATGAGCGGTTCTTCGGTTGGCGACGGTCTCTTTGAGGTGAACGGCTGGGTGGAAAAGCCCTCGCCAAAAAACGCGCCGTCTAACCTCGCGTGGCCAGGGCCAGCCATCCTCACGCCCGAGATTCTGCAACGCCTTCGCACAACAAAGCCGGGGAAAGACGGTGAGATTCGCCTCGCGAACGCGTATCAAGATCACTTCCGCGATGGCGGCACCATGCTTGCGTCCATCATCACCACGCCTCGCTTTGATTGCGGAAACAAGTTAGAATACGTGAAAGCGCAAATGCATTTTGGATTGCAACGCGAAGAATTCCGCGACGAACTTCTTGCATTCATGCGCCATCTTTTGTCCTCTTGATTTCCCTCCTATGTCCACATCCCGCCTTACCGTCTTTGCCGCTTTGTTCCTCGCGCTCATTGTGCTTCCGGGAGTTGGCTGTCGCGGCGGCACAAAAGAAGCACGCGAGGCGCTCGAACCTATCACGCTCACCGTGTGGAGCGTGTTTGACAATCCAAACGCCTTTGACGCCATCATGGACGGGTATCGCGCGGCGCATCCGAACGTGCGCATCAGTTACCGCAAGCTTCGCTTTGACGAGTATCAAGACGAACTTCTGCGCGCCTTCGCCGAGGATCGCGGCCCGGATATCTTCGTCGCGCACAACACATGGATGAAAGGCTATCTGCCGCTCATCGAGCCGATGCCCGACACCGTAAAAATCGCTTACAAAGAAGTCCGCGGCACGGTCAAGAAAGAAGAGGTTGTCGTGGTGCGCAACGAGCCGACCATGAGTCTGCGGGAGCTTGATGACGACTACGTGCAGGTGGTTGGCGAGGACGTGGTGTATCAAGCCAAGGACGGCGAGGTTACACGCAACCGCATTCACGGCTTGCCACTTTCCGTGGACACGCTCGCGCTGTTTTACAACAAGGACATTTTGGACGCGGCAGGGATTCCCGAGCCGCCGTCAACGTGGGAGGAGTTTCAAAAACAAGTGGCGACCATCACACGCTATGACGCAACCGGCGCCGTGGCGCAAAGCGGCGCGTCCATTGGCACAGGCGCCAACGTGGACAGAGCCGTCGATATTGTGTCGCTCCTCATGATGCAAAGCGGCACGCAAATGACGAGCGCTAATGGCAAGGCGACGTTTGCACAGCGCAAGCAAGGTTCGCGTGATTTTCCGGCCGTTGATGCCGTGCGCTTTTACACGGACTTTTCCAATCCAACGAAGGAGTCATACACATGGGACGCGAGCTTCCCGTCCAGTTTTGACGCTTTTGCCAGCGGACAAACCGCGTTCTTCTTCGGCTATAGTTATCACATCCCACTCCTACAAACGCGCGCGCAGAAAATCAACTACGACATTGCGCCGGTGCCACAGCTCACTTCAAGCCGCGTGGACTACGCCAACTATTGGATTCACACGGTCTCGAAAAAGTCCGATCACCCCGATTGGGCGTGGGATTTTATCCTGTACGCCGCAAACAAGGATAATGTCGCATCGTATCTTTCCGCCGCGCAAAAGCCGACCGCGTTGCGCGCGCTTATCATGGAACAGCTCGACGACGCAAAACTTGGCGTGTTCGCCGATCAAGTGCTCACGGCACAAGACTGGTATAATGGCAACGACGCGATTGCCGCCGAGAATGCCATCGTAAACATGATTGATGCTATCGTCGACGGCGATCTGCTCATTGAAGAAGCACTCCCCATCGCTGAACAACAGGTGAATCAAACTCTCTAGGCCATCTATGATCTTCGCGCTCCTTGCGCAAGCAAACCCTTCCGTCCCCTCCGCGCCGCGGCTCTTGCCCGCATGCGCACAAGCGGGGTGTACCACGCTTGAAAGCGTGATGGATTTGTTTGGTAACATCGCACTCATTGTTCTTGGGGTGTCAGGCATCATCCTTCTTGGCGTGTTTGTGTACGGCGGACTCATGTATCTCACCTCGCGCGGCGACAGCGGCCAAATACAAAAAGCGACCAAGGCGTTGACGGGCGCCGTCGTTGGCATCGCGATCGTTTTTGGCGCGTTTACAGTGATTCAGTTTGGCGTTGGAGCACTCTTAAATGTGCCGCCAGAAGATCGTATAGGCGGCAAATTCGTCGTATGCAACACGGCGGGATCGCTCAATCAGGCGTGCGCCGTTGGAAGCACATGCCTCATGGATTCATCGACAAGAAAAGAAGTGTGCGCCGAGAGTTTAGAGATCCTTTCTGATACGTCAGACATCACCATTGAAGACGATACGGAAGAAGTACTCGATGTATCCGGTCCATCCATCCTTGAAGCCGAATTCGGCTCCCCATAACACATTCTATGACTCAAGCTCTTTCGCGCGCACGATCGCGCGTCGCGCTCCTGGCGGCCGTCGTGTTGTCAGCACTCCCCTTGGCCACACACGCCGCCGCGCTCTACAATCCGCTTGGCGCCGTGAGCGTGCCGGTTCTTATAGGCCGCGCTATTCAAGCCGCGCTCGGCATTTCCGGTTCGATTGCGCTTCTGATGTTCGTGTGGGGTGGATTTCTTTGGTTGACCTCCGGCGGAAAGCCTGACAGAATTAAGAGCGGTCAAGACACGCTCTTATGGTCAACCATTGGCATCGCCGTGATTTTCGGCGCGTACGCCATCGTCAATTTTCTCATTACTTCCGCTTCCGGTGTTACGACATCGGGCGCATAACACACCAGCTATGACTCACGTTTCAACGCTTACTCGATGGATGGCTCCGATCGCTCTTGGCGGCACGATGATTTTTGGAAGTTTGATCGCGGTTTCACACGTTTCCGCGCAGGCATCCGATACCATCGGAGGAGATCCCGTCACCGCCTCGGAATTGTTGCCAACGGAATTTGGCGATGAGGTCGGCCTCGGACAAGGCGACATCCGCACCACGATTGCGCGCGTCATCCGCATCGTTCTCGGATTCCTTGGTGTCATTGCCGTCTGCTTTGTGCTCTACGGCGGATTCAAATGGATGACCGCGGGCGGAAGCGCGGACGGCGTAGGAGATGCGCAGAAAATTATCGTGGCGGCCGCCATTGGTCTTGCCATCATCTTGTCGGCGTACGCCATCACCAGTTTTGTGATTAGCAACCTCGTTACCGTCACCACAGCTTAAGCGTTCGACCATGACACACGGGCTCTCTTGAACGAGGGCTCGTCGCTATGGCCAAACTTGCGCGCATTCAAACCTTGATGGTGAGCGGCATGATAGTGCTCGGAGCGCTCTCTTTTGTCATGACGCCCGCGCTCGCGCAAATCAGCCCTGAAAACACGGGGCTTGTGGAGTCGGCACGCCAAGCCGGATACGGTGAGACGGCCGTTGGACTGCCGGATCTCATCGGACGCATTATCAATATTTTGATTGGCCTTATTGGACTCATCTTGTTCCTGTTTATCCTCTACGGTGGTATCATGTGGATGACCGCTCGCGGCGATTCAACCAAAGTTGAAAAAGCACAAGGAATTATTTTGAACGCTGTCATCGGCGTGATCGTCGTCTTGGCCGCCTACGCCGTCACGAGCTTCGTCATCAATCAATTTACCAAACCTGAAACAGGTCTCCTAAACCCATAGATATGACGCAAACAAAATCATTCATGGTCGGTATCGCGGCTTCACTCATGCTGGTTGTTGGGGCCCTTGCGCTCACCGTTCCGGCGTACGCGGTGTTTGAAGCGGGCAATCCTACGGGAGCGCTCGATGAAGCTATTGACGACACTGAGTTCGACACCGGAGACGCTGATACGCAGGTGTTCAATATCATCGGGCGCATAATCAACATCGTTCTTGGACTTCTCGGTATCGTGTTCTTTATCTACGTTGTATGGGCGGGATTCATTTGGATGACCGCAACCGGCGACGCTACCAAAGTCACAAAGGCAACGCAGATGCTCATTCAAGGAACTATCGGTTTAGTGATCATCTTGGCCGCGTACGCGATTTCTAACTTCGCCGTAAGCCAGCTATTGAGCACAACACAAGTGGCGTAAGTCGATCTCCAAAGGTAAGAGAACCCCTTCATAGGGGGTTCTTTTGTGTTTGAGGCTTCAGCGTTGTACGAACGGAACTTTTGCGAAATTCCCTCTATCTGGTTTGCCGCGAGCCTTTACCAACTGAAACCGTTTTATGACGATCGTCATAAAACGGTTTCAAAAAGAATATGACCACTTTCTTCGCGACCGTGAAAAAAGTGGTCATATTGTATGAATAGACAAGGGAGGGGCCTCTTGAAATAACAACACCCCCCACTCGGAAGATCCGAAGGGGGATGCTACAGAAGTTCTAGCGGCCGGCAACAAGCGGCCGACTCTGAAGCAAAACCGCTTTCACCGCGTCGACTTCACCGCCCGTGCGGTTGAAGCCCGAGTCGGTGAACAACCGACCGTGCGGGAAGCGCGCGTGCTGATCCCGTACGAACTTCACGCCGGCGAAGCGCAAACCGCTCGCCGAAAGCGCCGACCCCTCAAAGCGCACGAGGCGAATCACCTCGTAACTTTGACGATCGGGGACCACGTATCCCGTGGAGCCGTGCGGCACCACGTACATTGCGGTCTTAACGCCGTCAATGGCAACAGCCATCGGGAACGGCTGCTGCCCGTTCAAGGGCAGTGACGGCAACTCGTTGCCGAGCATGATGACGAGCCAGCCGCGGTCGTCCGAGCTCTCAAAGCGAATCGTGTCTTCGACCGCTACCCCGTGGGGAAGCTGGTCCACATACACGACCGCCCCACTGCTCGGCACGCGCTGTGTTGGCGCGCCTACGAGCAGAGGCGCCACGAACGCGGCGTCGGCCTCTTCCATCGCCTCGCGGGCAATGGCAAGCGCCTCGGCGGCATCCGCTTCAGCCTGGCGTCGCGCCTCGCGCTCGCGCTCGAGTTCCGCGCGCAGGGCCTGCAACTCGGCCGCGTCGTCAGATGCAGATTGCGCGTTGCAAATCGGCACAAGCGCAATAATAGTGAAAACTATAGCGCCAAGTGTGTACACGACGAGCATGGAGAGACTTCTCTCCTCTTGGGGCGCACTCAAATGGTGCGCCGCGTGCTCATCATCTTCGTCCAATACCCCGAGGATGTACAAGTATCGGAACCCGATCACGATACCTGCCCCCGTGGCGACGCCGATAAGAAGCGGGATCGCTTCTATGGGCGTCACTCGCCCTCCTCGTCGGACGTGCCATCGCCGTCCGCTTCTGCGGCGGCGCGGCGCGCTTCAAGCTCGGCGAGACGCCGATGGAGATCGCCATCGCGGCCTCGCGCGGCGGCGTCGACCGTGTGCATCTGCGCTCCGGCCTTGTCGAGCCGGCCGTGTGCGCTAGACGCCCGCCCGTAGGCGGCGTCCGCACGCTCTTGCGCCTTGTCAGCACGACCGCGCGCGTCTTCGACGAGGCCCGTCAACACCGCGTCAGCTTCGACGCGTGCCGTCGTCTCGGCGCCAAGATCGTTCCGCAGTCCGCGAATCGTCGCGTTCTGCAGACCGTCCTGCTGTTCACCGCGCGCGATCGCGATGTCGCGCGCCGCGCCCTGCGCCACAGACTCGAGTCCGTACAAGCCGGTGCCATTGCCCCAGCCGTACGCCCCGCTCTGCGCGTACAGGTACGCACTGCAATGCCGCACAGAACCGCCATCGTGCAAGCATGCGCGGTAGTCTGCGACGGCCGCATCGCGAATTTCACGTTCCTCTGCCACCTCGTCGGCGGCAACATTCTCCCGCTGAATCACGGCGCGGGTCTGCGCCAGATCCTGCGGCTGTCCCATCAAGGCCCAACAGCCAGACAGAGCAGTTGCCGCCATCGCGACGGCCAAAACCATCAAATATCTCAAGACGTTGTCGCGTAGATTTCGTGACGCAGTCATGTTGAATCCACCGTAAAGTTAGCAGAAAAATAAGGTTACGTCAAGCGTGTGGGGTGCGACCCAGAAATATTAGGTGGACACCCC
>CAYHRP010000014.1:0-10293 GCA_964359145.1 uncultured Gammaproteobacteria bacterium
GTCCTGTTTTATAGTGTGATGTCTATGGGCGAAAGGCTAGCATGGAAATCGTGATGTGTCACGGGAAAGTCGAAATGAGTACTCAAACACTATCAACTATGCGTATTGGATTTTTTGGTGCGGCAAACGGTGTTACTGGCTCGTGCTCGCTTGTGGAGACATCAGCGGGAAATCTTCTTGTGGACTGCGGACTGTTTCAAGAGAACCGCCTGTGTTCGCGCGCAAACTATGAGGCGTTCGGGTTTGATCCGCACAGCATTGGAGCTGTCTGCATCACGCACGCGCATGTGGATCATCATGGCCGGTTGCCTCGCCTGTTTTCACAGGGTGCGCATGCTCCCATCTACTCAACGGCGCCGACGCGTGATTTGAGCGAGCTCATTTTGGAGGACGCATACGGCATCATGCTCGAAGAAGTGGAGCGCTGTCATCTAGAGCCGATGTACGCCGAGGAAGATGTGGAGGACGTGATGGGGCAGTGGCATTCTGTGCCATATCGCGATGCCGTGGAAGTATTGCCGGGAGTGCGAGTAACGTTTTTCAACTCTGGACACATTTTAGGATCGGCGTTCGTGCTTATCGAAGCGGATGGAAAACGCGTGGTGATGAGCGGCGACGTGGGGAATGATGACGTGCCGATTTTACCGCCGACGGATGCTCTTCCGCGCAAGCTCGATCTTGTTGTGTGCGAATCAACGTACGGCGATCGTTTGCATTCGCCGACAAAAGATCGGCTCGCAAAGCTCAAGACGTTTGTGACGCGCGTCGTTGGTCGGGGAGGCGTGCTGATGATTCCGGCGTTTTCGGTCGAGCGCACACAGGAGCTCTTATTTGATCTCAATCTTCTTGTGGAGCGTGATGGCGTAACTCTCGATCGTGTCTATCTCGACTCACCACTTGGCATCGGCGCGACGCATTTGTACGAAAAGTACCGCGAGGAACTGGACTTGAAGTTTCCGAAGGGATTTGTCGACGATAATTTTTTTCAATTTCGCGGCCTCAACATCACAGAAACCGTATCGGAATCAAAGGCGATTAACAACGCGCCGTCACCAAAGGTCATCATTGCCGGCGCCGGCATGATGAACGCGGGACGTATTCAGCACCACTTATTACGCTCCTTGGACAATCCAAAAAACGGTCTGCTCATTATCGGCTATCTGGCGGAAGGAACGCTTGGGCGTGAGATTCAAGACGGAAAAAGCCCAGTGCATATTATGGATTATGCCGTTGATGTTCGATGTGAGATTGAAAAAATCGATAGTTATAGTGCGCATGCCGATTACGACAAACTCACACGGTGGCTCAAGGATGCCTCGCCAAAGCGTGTCGCACTCACGCATGGAGATGCAGAGGCAAAGCGAGCGTTTAGTGCGCACTTGGAGCGCCAAGGTGTTGGGAGGCCGGACGTTCCCGCGCAAGGCGAGTGGATCACCATTCAATGACAGCACCATTGAGAACGGTCGTTTTGGCCAGTTCGTCAATCACCAGTTCATCTTCGGCGCGAAGGGGATGCGTGCGTTGATTGTACGTTATGTTCACGGTTCCCGTTGTGCGAACGTGAACGATCTCGCCTGGAGTGATGTAGTTCACCATGACAGGTGACGTGGCTTGCACACAGACTTGGCGCGTACACACTTGTACGTCTTTGGACGTTCCCGGTTCGACGAAGAATGTCCCGCGCGTCGCAAGGACGGAGACATTCTCCTGCGAGATATTTTGTACACGCATCGTAACGTGCGGCTGAAGAACAAGGCGGATATCTTCGTAACCCATGACAAGAGCGTCGTCGCGCGTAACGATTGTGGATCCTTGAAAAACACGATGGCCTTCCTTTGCCTCTGTGCGCGAGCGTGCATCGAGAAATGCATCGCTTGCAGAAGTGATGGTAAAATGCGGCGGCAGGACGAAGCGCAGCTGTGAAAAAAGCAAAACCACGACGATGCCCGCGAATGCGTAGATGAGGAATGTTATGGTGTGCGAGCGGATTTCTTTCATGTACAATTTGAAGGTTATTTTCATTTCTAACCTAAATCTATGTCTCTCTACGAATTCTACGGCAAAACATGTCCTCATTGTATCGAAATGATGCCAATTGTCGACCAACTCATCGCCGAAGGTCTTCCCATTCAAAAGTTTGAAGTGTGGAATGACGAAGAAAATACAAAAAAGATGGAAGCAGTCAATAAGAATCGCTGTCCGGGCGTTCCATTTTTCGTGAATACAAAAAGTGATCAATGGATTTGCGGTTCCACAGACGAAGTTACATTGAGAAAATGGGCAGAAAATGGAATCATTGAACACTAAATGTATGCACATTGTAATCTGCGGAAGCCTCACGTTTGTTCGAGAAATGGATGAAATGAAGGAAACACTTCAATCCATGGGACATACGGTTGTCGTTCCTCTTGGAGCGGATTTGGTACGAGAAGGAAAAGTTTCCTTTGAACAGTTTGAAACCGCGAAAGCGGCAGGACAACATTATGTGCTCACCACAAAACAGGATGCCATTCGTAAGCACTACAACGAAATCGTATCCGGTGATTCGATATTGGTTGTCAACTGGGACAAGAAAGGCGTGAAAGGGTATATCGGCGGTAATACTTTTCTTGAAATGGGCTTTGCACACGTGCTCCATAAGGCAATCTATGTTTTGCACGATTTACCCGACATGCCATACGCGGACGAGATGCGCGCTATGCAACCCGTCGTGCTCAATGGGGACGTTGGTCGCCTTATAGTCAAAGTATAGGAAGCGGCCGTTGTTTAGCTGAACGTTTGCATCCAATGTGGGTCGGTCTCAACCGTGAGATCAAGATAGACAGGGCCGCCGGTTACTTGTTCGAGTTCACGGCGAGCGGATTGTCCAATTTCTTTTATGCCGCGTCCGCCTTGACCAATCACGATGCGTTTGTAACGCTCCGATGAAATAAGGATGCGCGCTTCGATATAGAGAACGCCATTGTCGCGTTCGTTGATGTCATCTACCACAACCGTCAAACTGTACGGCACCTCATCGTGTAGTCGCAGAAAAAGTTTCTCGCGAATCAGTTCCGCAAACCACATGTGCTGATCCATGTTTGTGAGTTGACCTTCCGCGTAGAGCGGTTGACCTTCGTGCAAGAAATCAAAAATAGTGTTGATGAGTGTTCCAGTGTGTGCCCCTGTTTTTCCAGAGAGCTTGACGACGGCTTTATAGCGCGTCGCTTCCTGTTCAAAAAACGGGAGGTAGGGAGGTCGGTGCACGTCCATTTTGTTGATGACAAGAATCTTTGGGATGTTCAGCGAATCGAGCATCGAAAAAATACGTTTGTCCTCCGGACCGATGGCACGCGTAGGGTCTACAACATGAACAATAATATCCACATCTTTCAGCGCCGCCTCCGCGGAGGCATTGAGCGATTTGGAGAGCCGATCACGCGATGAGGTAAAAATGCCCGGCGTATCAACAAACACAATTTGGCCTCGTGCATCGTGCACGACGCCTTGGATATGATGGCGGGTCGTTTGCGGTTTCGGGGACGTAATTGCCAACTTCGTGCCAACGAGCCGATTGAGTAGCGTCGACTTCCCAACGTTCGAGCGCCCAAAGATAGTGACAAAGCCTACTTTCATAATCTTTCGTTTTATGATATGCACAGAGTAATGCTTTTCTTGATTGCGCACAACATTCGTAGTCTCTATAACGTCGGATCGATGTTTCGCAATGCCGATGCGTTTGGCGTGAATCATCTCTATTTGACGGGATATACAGGCGTGCCACCACGGCCGGAGATTGCCAAAGTGTCGCTTGGAGCCGAGGAGACGATTCCGTGGTCGCATACGCGCGACCCGTTGGAGGTCATCGAACGTTTGCGAAGTGACGATGTTCGCGTTCTCGCGTTTGAGAGCGATCCGTCATTCGTACCACTGACACAGTTCACCGTTGAACCGAGCGTTTCGTATGCCGTGCTCGTCGGCAACGAACCGGAAGGGCTTGATGCGTCGCTCATGGCACACGCAACAGAGCGCATGTTTATTCCGATGCATGGAATAAAGAGTTCGCTCAATGTGGCCGTTGCCTCCGGCATCGCGTTGTATCATCTGACGTTGCGGCGATAGCACATACGATATGTTTCTCTCTATCATTGTCCCGACGAAAAACGAGGAGGAACACCTTGGGGCTTTGCTCAAGGATCTTCGCGCCCAATCTTTTCACGATACAGAAGTGATTGTGGCCGATGCGCGCTCGACCGATGGCACGCGTGCCATAGCTTCGCGATACAAGGCGCGCATCGTGGATGGCGGCCTGCCCGGAGAAGGACGCAACATGGGCGTAGAAAAGGCGCGCGGTGATTTGTTTCTCTTTCTCGATGCGGATGTGCGTCTTGCGTCCAAACATTTCTTGCGCGACGCGCTTAAGGAAATGCGCGTGCGCCAGCTCGATGTGATGGCCGTGCGCGTCTTACCAGACAGTGGGCGCATGATGGACAGAGCCATGCACCGTATCTATAACTGGTATATTCGCGCGACGCAGTCGTTTCATCCGCACGCCGCGGGTGCCTGTCTCTTTGCGAAGCGCCACATGCACGAAGCGCTTGGCGGTTTTGACGAGAGCATCACGCTTGCCGAGGACGTTGATTACGTGAAGCGAGGTGCGAAAATCGGATATTTTGGTATACTGAAGTCATCGCCCGTGTATATCTCCACACGGCGCATGGACAAAGAAGGTCGCGGTACCATGGCGGTTAAGTACTTGAAAGCCGAAGCGCATCTGGTTACGAAAGGTCCCATCCGCCATCACGAGGTTCCATACGATTACGATTACGGTCAAAAAAAATGAAATCATTTTCAATAATAATGGTTGCGTTCGTTCTTGTGGCGGCGCCGTTTATTGCGCGCGCGGAAACGGTTGATGTTGGTTTTGCCGGAAAGGGAATCTACTTTTCAGAAGAGACGCTCTATGTGGGCGACATCGTTCGTGTTTATGCGCGCATTCGTAATTTTGGCGATGTAGACGTGACGGGATCGGTTGGGTTCTATATGGGCGATCTACAGATTGAGCATGATCGCGCCATTTCACTGCCGTCAAACGGCTTTGACGAGGAGGTCTTTGTGGACGTCGTCATTCCAAACAGTCCGTTCAACATCTCCGCGCGCATTAATGACACGAATCCGCAGGACACGAATCCGGGAAATAATTTTGTACAAACGGTTCAGCGTCAGCCAATTCCCGACAGCGATCGCGACGGTGTGCTGAACAGTCAGGATAACTGTTCGGCGGTGGCAAACGCGGATCAACGCGACAGCGATGGCGATGGTGTTGGAGACGCGTGCGATATTGACGATGATAACGACGGATTGACGGACGAACTCGAAACTGAACTGGGTACCGAGACGCAAAATCCAGACACGGACGGCGATCAAATCAACGATAAGGATGATCCCGAGCCGCTCGTGGCGAAGACGATAAAACCGCCCGTGTCAGAGCGCGCGCCGCAGAGTGAAGCCTCCAACTCGAATGCCGTCGCACCGCCTTCAACGGCGTCAGCGACATCAGACGCGTCAGGTGGCGAAACATCCAATACATCGCGGCCGCGTTTTCAATTGTTCGGTGATGTGGACGACGGGAGCGCGGAAGTAGAACGTGAAACGAGTACAGACAGCGTCACGCTCTCTCCAAAAGCCATTTTTACTGTCACGCAGGACGCGTGGAACGTCTTTACTTTTGAAGCTCTACAAACGGATGTAAATCCCGTCTTTGTACAGTGGAATTTTGACGACGGTTCAACGTCCGATGTGTCGAAGGTACAACATGTTTTTCCCGGTTCTGGAACATATAACGTACGTCTTCAGGTGACCAATCAAGCGGGAGAAGTGGACGAAGATTCAGCGAAAATCAGCATTTCGTTTTTCCATATTGCCAATCCGGTATTTCTCTCGTTCTTGGTTGTTCTGTCGCTAATTCTGCTCCTTAGCATAGCCGCCATGGCACGTCTTACTCTCAATAGTATAGACACCACATCATGAAACGAGACTCCATCATGCATGAAAGGAGCGATCTCCTTGCTCTTCAGGACAAAAAATCTTCAATGTACCGAGGGTACATCTGTGGTTTTTTGTCCCTGCAGAGCGGCGGATATCATCTCTTTTCATGCATGCTAAATCCCGTTTCATGGTGTGATGTCTATAGACGCCCGTAAATCGTTTTCCTCCACGCCGTCCATCGTTGGGGCGGCGGTTCTTTTGGGCGCTACGGCATTGGCCAGTCGCGTTCTTGGACTCATTCGGGATCGTTTGCTTGCCGGAACGTTTGGCGCGGGCATGGAGCTTGATGCGTACTATGCGGCGTTTCGCGTGCCCGATCTTGTGTACAGTTTTCTTGTGCTTGGAGCGCTTTCGGCCGGATTTATTCCGTACTTCACAAAACGATGGAAAGAGAAGGACGCGGGGGTGTCGGCTTGGCGCTTTACAAATGCGGTTCTCTCCATCGTGTCCATGGCGCTTATTGTTCTGTCAGCATTGGGGGCGTTATTTGCGCGCCCACTGCTCGCTCTTGTTGCCCCGGGATTTGACGCACCAACGATGGACATAGCTGTTCCTGTGTCGCGCCTCTTGTATCTCTCAACGTTCTTTCTTGGTGTCTCGAGCGTTTTTGGTGGTGTTCTGCAAAGTCTGAAACGCTTTACACTCTATTCAATCGCTCCGCTTATCTACAATGTGGGAATTATTGCGGGCACAATGGTGGCCGCCTTTGCAGACAGGAACGTGATGTGGGTTGGATGGGGCGTCGTTCTCGGCGCGTTCTTACACATGTTTTTTCAACTGATGGGAAGTATACATTCCGGATGGCGGCCACATCTCTGGTTTGGTCTAAAAGATTCCGATGTGCGAGCCATGTTTGGACTGATGGGCCCGCGCGTGTTGGGTCTTGCCGTATCGCAGATGAATCTTATTGTGCTCACGGCGATTGCGTCGGCACTCGCCGTCGGAAGTGTGTCCATCTTTCACTTCGCCAATAACATTCAATATGTGCCCGTCGGCGTGATTGGTGTCGCATTTGCCATTGCGGCGTTTCCGCACTTGAGCGACGCGGCTGCACAGAACGATACAGGAGCCATGGAGCGGAGTGTGTCGCAAACCACACGCAGTATTCTGTTTTTGATTCTTCCCGTGACGGTTGTGCTTCTCCTTTTGAGAACGCAAGTGGTGCGTGTTGTGCTTGGAGCGGGTGTGTTTGGATGGAATGAGACCATCACGACCGCCAACATGCTTGCCTATTTTTCTTTGAGCCTATTTGCTCAAGCGCTCATTCCTCTGTATGTGCGTGTATTTTTTGCAAACAAGAATACGGTGATTCCGACGCTCATCGCAGTGTTCTCTGCGCTTGTCGCCGTTGCGTGCGCTCTCTTGTGGACACCGCGTTTTGGCGTGACGGGCATTGCCATGGCGTTTTCGCTTGCCGCGTTTGTGCAATGCGCTTTGTTGTGGCTCATGATGCGCGTATACATCCATTCGCTCGATGAAGGGCGGCTCTTGCGCATGCTGGTCACGTCTGTTGGCGCCGTTCTTATTGCCGGCCTCATGATTCAAGGCGTCAAGGAGCTGTATGGTACGTGGATTCCATTGCGTACGTTTGTGGCGGTCGTGGGACAAATCATGGTAGCCGGTGGCGCGGGACTTGCGGCCTACCTCATCGTAGCATGGGCATTCAAGAGCGAAGAGTGTGAGTGGCTTTTTGCGTCCGTACGTCGTAAACTGTTTCGTAAATACGCCGCCGTGGAATCTGGCGACGAAGCGCTAGACGTAACCGTGTGAGATTTATATATGCCCCACATTCACGATCTGATTGACTTAACCGTGAGCGCGTACATTGTCTATGACGACAAGATTCTCTTGATGCATCACAAAAAACTAGGCGCATGGATGCAAGTGGGAGGTCATGTAGAGCTTCATGAAGATACGGATGAGGCGATTGCGCGTGAGATTGAGGAGGAGTGTGGCGTAGAAGTGACGTTCGTAGAGCCCATCGATCACGTAACTTTAGAAGGATCAAAATTGCTTCGGCTACCACACTTCATGAATCTTCATGACTACTCACCGACGCACAAACATCTCGATCTTGCCTATGTGTGTCTTGCAAAATCTTCCGCCTGTCGCTTGGCGCCGGAAGAGGCGCGAGAGATCGGCTGGTTCGGACGCGAGGAATTTGATCGCCTCAACCTTTTTGATGGTGTTCGCTATTTTTGTGAGAAAGCGCTTGATATAGCCGCTAAAGCACGATTAGGACTTACACGTTTGAGCACAGTTCTAGGAGAAACCGAGGATTTGGACGAGGCATAGCAGAGCTATGGTGAGTTCAAACTGGAGGTTTCGACAACGAAATGTGCCAAACGTGTAAGTCCTAACGATAAGATTTCCGCACTATGACCGCCGATCAGCTCACACGAACGTACATTGAATTTTTCGTTTCAAAGGGGCATGCGGAGATTCCTTCGGCATCGCTCGTTCCGGAAAATGATCCTTCGGTGTTGTTTACAACGGCCGGCATGCATCCGCTTGTGCCGTACTTGAAGGGCGAGCCTCATCCGGCGGGAACGCGCCTAGTCAACGTACAGAAGTGTTTGCGCACGGGAGACATTGATGAAGTCGGAGACGACACACATCTCACTTTTTTTGAAATGCTTGGCAACTGGTCGCTCGGCGATTACTTTAAAAAAGAAGCCATCAAATGGAGTTTTGAATTTTTGACACAGAAACTTGGAATAGACATCTCGCGTTTAGCCGTTTCCGTTTTTGTGGGTGACGATGCGATGCATGTTGAGCAAGATACTGAATCTTTTGAGCTTTGGCGCGCGCTTGGTATTCCGGAAGAGCGCATCGCCTTCCTTGGTACAGACGATAATTGGTGGCCGGCGGGCGGAAAAAATCCGGGACCGCAAGGCCCAGACACCGAGATGTTTTATTGGACGGGCGATACGTCTGCACCGGCCGCATTTGATCCAAAGGACAGCCGATGGGTGGAGATTTGGAACGACGTCTTCATGGAGTTTGATCGCCAAGCCGACGGGATGTTTGTACCGCTCAAACAGAAGAATGTCGACACCGGTATGGGTCTTGAACGTACGACCGCCGTATTGCAGAGCAAGTCGAGCGTGTACGATACCGAGCGTTTTACATCTATTCTTGAAGCGATTGAGCAAGCGACACGGACGACGTACAACGACAATCAACGCGCCATGCGCATCATCGCCGATCATCTGCGCACGAGCGTGATGCTTGTTTCAGATGGTGTACGACCCTCCAACAAGGATCAAGGATACGTTCTGCGACGTCTCATTCGGCGCGCGGCGCGCCAAATGTCACGGCTGT
Organism: uncultured Gammaproteobacteria bacterium; assembly: GCA_964359145.1. Classification (GTDB taxonomy): domain Bacteria; phylum Patescibacteriota; class Patescibacteriia; order UBA9934; family UBA11717; genus 2-02-FULL-53-10. The sequence goes on from CAYHRP010000014.1 coordinate 9,352, forward strand.
GCGACGATTCTAATCACCTTCAACGTGTCACGGACACGTGTATAGACACACTCAAAACAAACTATCCAAATTTGACAAACCAGCGAGAGCAGATTCGAGATGTTATCAATGCAGAAGCCGTTCTGTTTGAGAAGACGCTAAGCAAAGGTCTGCGCGCGTTCGAAAAAATGTTCGCATCAAACGGTCATGTCGGCGGCGAGGAAGCGTTCAAGCTTTTTTCAACGTACGGATTTCCATTGGAGCTCACCGAGGAGCTTGTGCGCGAAAAAGGAACAAACATTAATAGCGATACATTTACAGCCGAGTTCCAGAAGCATCAAGACATCAGTCGCGCTGGTTCGGAAAAGAAATTTTCCGGAGGTTTAGCGGATCACTCTGAAGAATCAAAAAAACTGCACACGGCAACGCACTTACTGCATCAGGCGCTTCGTACGGTTTTGGGCAACCATGTCGCGCAAAAGGGAAGCAACATCACGCAAGAGCGTTTGCGATTTGATTTTTCTCACGATACAAAACTCACGGACGATCAGAAGTGGGAAGTCGAGGCCATCGTGAATGAGCAGATTGCAAAAAATCTCCCCGTCTCGTTTGAGGCGCTCTCTGTGGAGGAGGCAAAACAAAAAGGCGCCATTGGTTTGTTTGAAGATACGTATGCAAAGATTGGTGGAAAAGTGAAGGTGTACACAGTTGGATCGAAAACAACGGGAGTGTTTTCACGCGAGATTTGCGGCGGTCCACATGTGGACAACACAGGCGTTCTTATGGCATTCGCCATCATCAAGGAGGAAGCATCATCGGTGGGAGTGCGACGCATAAAAGCGGTTGTCGGCAAGGAAGCCGAGCGTATTATTGGCGCACGAAACGGCTAAGATTCGTACACCAATGACCTCTCCATTTACTCTTGACGTGATTTTACACAACATGTACCATTGCGCAGTATCT
>CAYHRP010000015.1:0-10096 GCA_964359145.1 uncultured Gammaproteobacteria bacterium
GATGTCATTGCGAGGAGTTATACGACAAAGCAATCTTACGTGAGCCATAGGATTGGCCGCGTCATGACTCACAATGGCAATGCAGAGAGAGAGAGAGAGAGAGAGAGAGAGAGAGCGATACGCCAATGGCAAGAAGCCAAAGGCCAATAACAAGTGCAGATCACCATACGGGCGTGAGTGAGCAATCACTCGTGCCCGCCTGGTGATCTCAAGCGAAGGGGCCACACCCGATCCCATCCCGAACTCGGAAGTTAAGCCCTTCAGCGCCGATGATAGCGGTTCTCCGCAAAAGTAGGCCATCGCCAGGACAAAGAATGCCACCGACAGGTGGTGTTTTTTGTTTTCGTGCGTTGGACTGCATAAGGCCAGATACACGGACTTTGCGGCTGTCGATAAACGCGCTAAAATGCGGAGGCTATTTGTAATTGTGCCTCCATGAAGATTGCCATTATTGGAACGGGATACGTTGGTCTTGTGACTGGGGCGTGTTTGGCCAATGCCGGCCATTGCGTTGTTTGTATTGATTCCAACAAAGAAAAAATCAACGAACTGCAGGTCGGGAGGCTTCCCATACATGAACATGGTTTAGAAGGTGTCGTTTCTCGTGCAGTTGCAAACCGCACACTCACATTTTCCTATTCTACGGCGGGAGGTATCGGGCAAGCGGAAGTCATCTTTCTTTGTGTCGGCACGCCGCCTAAGAAAAATGGGGAAGCGGATTTGTCGTTCGTGTTTGGCGCGGCCAAGGATATAGGTGAGGCGCTTGATCATTACGCGGTCATTGTGAGCAAGAGCACGGTGCCGGTCGGCACATCAAGGCGCGTTCAATCCTGTATCGCAGAAGCATACGATGGAGAGTTTGATGTGGTGTCGAATCCAGAATTCTTGCGTGAGGGAAACGCCGTTGCCGACTTTATGTATCCCGATCGCATTGTTATTGGTACAGATACGGATCGCGCGCGCGAAACTCTCACGCGCGTATACGCATCGTTTGATTGTGAAAAAGTATTCACGAACATTGAAAGCGCGGAGATGATTAAGTATGCCTCCAATGCATTTTTAGCGACGAAAATTTCCTTTATCAATGAGATGGCGCACGTATGCGAAGCGGTGGGAGCGGACATTGAAGATGTGGCGCACGGCATGGGGCTCGATGCGCGTATCGGTCCCAAGTTTTTGCGCGCCGGTTTAGGTTATGGCGGATCCTGTTTTCCAAAGGACGTGCGCGCGCTTCAACAGACGGCAGGACACAACGGATATGTATTTCAACTTTTGCGCTCGGTGATAGAAGTCAACAACACGGCGCGCTGGATGTTTTATCAAAAGATGAAGTCGGCGCTTGGGGGTTTCGCCGGTCGGAAGATTGCGGTGTGGGGGTTGGCGTTTAAGCCCGATACGGACGACATTCGCGAATCCATAGCGCTTGAATATATTGAGCGCATGCATGAGGAGGGAGCCGAGGTTGTGGCGTACGATCCGGTTGCTCAAAAAAACGCACGCAAAGAAGCGCCGTCTATTGTGATGGCCGATTCCGCTATTGAGGCCGCGGAAAATGCAGACGCCGTGGTATTGGTGACGGAATGGGATGAATTCAAGGCGTGCGATCTTGCCGCGCTTGCCGCCACCATGCACGCGCCCGTATTTTTTGACGGTCGTAACGTGTTCGAGCCAGAGAAAATGCGCGCCGCCGGTTTTACCTACTATTCCGTAGGCCGAGCGCCTTTGCACTCGGCGCAGACGGCGTACGGCGTACGGCGTACGACGAACGTATCTTGATTATGCGCATTCTCGTAACAGGCTCGGCGGGCTTCATCGGCTTCCATGTGGCGAAGGCCTTGCTTGAACGTGGCGATGAAGTGGTGGGCATCGACAACTTCAATGATTATTACGATCCCGCACTCAAGGAAGCGCGCACTGATCAAATCAAGAACAACAAGAACTACACGTTGCATCGAGCGGACATTACGTCGTACGACGATGTTCTGCGCATCATGCAAGAGACGCGGCCGGACGCCGTGTGTCACCTAGCGGCGCAAGCGGGCGTTCGATACAGTTTGGAGAATCCGCACGCATACGTGCAGTCAAACCTTGTGGGATTTCTCAACGTGCTCGAAGCGATGCGGCATGCCGGCGTCACGCGACTTACCTACGCGTCCAGCAGCTCGGTGTATGGAAACAATACCAAGATGCCGTATGCCGTCGAGGACCGCGTGGACCATCCACTCTCGCTTTACGCGGCGACGAAAAAGTCAAATGAGCTCATGGCGCACACGTACCATCATCTTTTTGGCCTCCAGTGTACGGGGTTGCGCTTCTTTACAGTTTACGGTCCGTGGGGACGGCCGGATATGGCGCTGTTTTTGTTCACGAAGGCAATGACGGAGGGACGGACTATCAAGGTGTTCAATTATGGTAATATGCAACGCGATTTTACGTATGTAGATGATGTCGTGCAAGGCGTTATGGCTTCACTCGATACGCCTTTCGGTTATTGCGTGCTCAACATTGGGCAGGGAAAACCGCAGCCGCTCATGCGGTTCATCGAAGTGATTGAACGCGAGCTTTGTGTTGAGGCGCACAAAGAGCTGCTCCCTTTGCAGCCGGGTGACGTGGCGCATACGTGTGCGGATACTTCTGCGATTGAGGCGTGCCTAGGCTACACGCCGTCCACGAGTATCGAAGAGGGTATTCCGCAATTTATTCAATGGTATCGACAGTATTACCGTGTTACACAAAACACTTCAAGAGAAACCGTTGTTGTATGAACGCTGTTATTGAAAAGGAGCCACTCGTTGCTTCCGCATGGAATGTACGTACGTTTACGCCGCGCATAGCGTTGGTGGGACTGGGGTATGTGGGGTTGCCGCTCTTGGCGGAGTTTGGCAGGCTTGGCAAAGGAACGGTAACTGGATTTGATGTGTCGGCCAAGCGCGTTGAGGCTCTCAAAAAGGGAGAGGATGGTAACAATGACCTTGAGGCGGGCGCCTTGAATGATGTGGATGCAACCTATGTAACGGATCCGTCGGTACTGCGCGACGCGAATTTTATCATCGTCGCTGTTCCAACGCCGATTGGGGCGGCTCATCAACCGGATTTGAGTCTTATGGAGGCGGCATCGCGAACGGTGGGGGAGAATCTCTCGGTAGGTTCTATTGTTGTATTTGAATCGACCGTCTATCCGGGCGTTACCGAGGAGGTGTGCGTGCCTATTTTGGAGCAGGCGTCCGGTTTGAAGTGCGGCGAAGATTTTAAAGTGGGCTATTCGCCAGAGCGCGTGAATCCCGGCGACCGCAAACACACGATTGACAAGGTGGTGAAGATTGTGTCCGGTATGGACGACGTGTCCTTGGAGATTGTGGCCACTGTGTACGGTTCCGTGTGTCGCGCGGGTGTGCACAAAGCGCCAAACATAAAAACGGCTGAAGCGGCAAAGGTGATTGAGAATGTACAGCGCGATTTGAACATTGCGCTCATGAACGAATTATCGATCATCTTTCATCGCATCGGTATCAACACGCACGACGTGCTCGAGGCCGCAGGCACGAAGTGGAACTTTCATCAGTATACGCCGGGGCTCGTTGGGGGTCATTGCATTGGCGTGGATCCGTACTACCTCACGTATAAGGCCGAGGCGCTCGGCTACCATCCCGAAGTCATTTTAGCCGGCCGCCGCGTGAACGACAGCATGGGAGCGTATGTGGGGCAGCTGGTCATCCGAGGTCTTGTTGAAGCCGGAAAAGTTGTTCAAGGCTCTCGCGTACTCGTGATTGGGCTCACATTCAAGCCGAATGTAAGAGATATTCGCAATTCTAAAGTTTCAGATACGATTAGAGAACTGAACACATTTAGTATTCAAGTGTTTGGTCACGATCCTCTCTTATCCGTGGAAGAAATCGAATCGTTTGGCGTCACCGCACAAACGGACGTATCTCACAGTGCATTCGATGCCGTTGTTCTAGCCGCGCCGCACGACTCGTTGCGCGCGTTATCTTTGGACGCTCTGTGCGGTCTTAGTGGATGTCAAGCGGAAAGGAAAGGAGTTTTGATTGATGTGTTTGGAGCGTATCATCACGAGGTTCATCGTCAACCAAATCTTATTTACGCTTGTTTGTAGACATCTCTAGAGGAATGAAGAGAGCATAACGGAGATCATGTATGAAAAGGCAATTTATTCGTTATGTGATTATCGGTTTGATGAATACCGTTCTTGATTTCAGTATATATACAGTACTCACACGCACTTGGCAGTTTTGGTCTGAACACTATCTCTTTGCCAATGGGATTGCCTTTTTCATCGTTGTCACATGGAGTTTTTATTGGAACAAACATTGGACATTCCAAGATCATTCGCGGACACATTGCCGCCAGTTTCCAAAGTTTGTACTCGTCACGCTCATGGGTATTTTCATTGCAGAACTTGTACTCTTTGCAAGCGTACAGTTATTACAAATATATGATCTCTTGGGTAAAATGATTGCCGGTCCACTCGTCGTAAGCTGGAATTTCCTTGCGTATCGCTTTTGGACATTTACTCCGCATGCAACAAGCATTCCACGGCAGCAGAATGAGAATATCATATGAATTTGTACGAACATGAGGGCAAACAATTGTTTGCAGCTAGCGGCATTGCGATACCGCGCGGTGTTGTGGTGCAGAACAGTGCGAATGCTGCGGCCGCCTATCGCATGCTCAATGTGGAAGCGGTCATGGTGAAGGCACAAATCATGAGTGGAAAACGTGGCAAGTATGGAGGCGTGCTTCAAGCGCGCGATGAAGAAACGGTTGTTGCCGCATGTCAGCGGTTGTTAGCACAGCCGCTGAATGGGCATACGGTCACCGCGATTCTCATTGAAGAGCAATTGCCCATCGCACATGAATATTATGCATCTATCACATTTGATACGCGAGTGCGCACTCCTGTTTTTTTATGGAGCGAGCACGGCGGCGAAGGCATTGAAGAAGCGCCGGGTACAGCGCGCGTTGCTATGCCTATTGATATGCGTGCAGAGAGTTTGAATTGTAACTATCCGTACGCGCAAGCTCTTTGGAACTGTTTTCGGAAGAACGATCTTCGTCTGGCAGAGATCAATCCGCTGATAGCAACAACGGATGGACGCTGGGTGGCAGCGGATGCAAAGGTCGCGATCGATGACGATGCTTTTTTCCGTCATGATGTAATGGAAGTTGTATGCGGATCGATCCCCTATGGGACGCGTACTCACACAACGAGAGTTGGCCGTGCGATCAATCGACGTGGGAGCGCATTATTATCGGGGTACGGCCAGCAAGTACATTGAGATGGACGGGGATGTTGCGGTGTTGTTTTCCGGAGGGGGGGCGAGTATTGCGAATATTGACGCTATGCAGACCGTTGGTCTGGCTCCCGCAAACTATACGGAATATTCTGGTAATCCACCGCGAGAAAAAGTAGCTGCGCTCTCGCGCGCTGTGCTTACGAAGGAAGGCCTGTCCGGTCTGTGGATTGCCGGAGGGGTTGCAAATTTTACCAATATTGCTGAAACGTTTAAGGGGATTATTGATACACTCGACATTCTGCGACCGTCGTATCCTATAGTCGTCCGTCGCGCCGGACCCCACGATGATGAGGGGATGACGCTCATGCACGCCTGTGCGAAGCGCCATGGTCTTCGCATGCGACTATTTGGGAAAGAGGTTTCTATGAGCGCATCCGTACGAGTATTAGCAGATATGATTTATGGCAATATTGATTGACCAACATACGACGGTGGTCGTGCAAGGGATCACGGGAAAGGAAGGGCAAAAGATTACAAGAGCCATGCTTGATTATGGAACGAACGTTGTGGGTGGAGTGCGGCCGGGGAAAGGAGGTGAGCGCATTGAGGGTGTTCCCGTCTTTAACACCCTTGCGGAAATGGTGGCACAGCACCAGCATGTGGATACAAGTGTCGTAGTCGTTCCTCCCCCAGCGGCAAAAATGGCCATTATGGAGGCGATCGACGCGAACATTTCCTTCATCAACGTGCTCGTGGAGCGTGTGCCTATTCAGGATATTGCGTATTGCTTGGAGGCGGCGAAGGAGCGGGGTGTGCATATTCTTGGACCCAGTTCACTCGGATACATTAGCCCTGGAATAGGACGTGTTGGTATGATTGGCGGGCCAAAACCACTTGTTCACGAGATTTTTGTACGTGGGGATGTTGGAATTATTTCTCGATCCGGTGGAATGACAAATGAGGTGTCGTGGCAGATACGCAAAGCAGGTCTTGGACAAAGCACGGCAGTACATGTGGGTGGAGATTTGCTCATGGGCTTTACATACGCGGATATTCTTGCGCTCTTTGAGAAAGATGAATTGACACGCGCCGTGGCTATTTTTGGTGAACATGGGGGAATGTATGAATTCGAGATTGTTGATATGATACAGAAAGGGTCATTTACAAAGCCACTTGCCATATATATTGGAGGGGCGTTTGCCGAACACTTTCCTCAAGGGATGCAAATAGGCCACGCGGGTGCCCTTGTGGAACGCGGCAGTAGCGCAAAGGAAAAGGTGGAAGCGCTTGCCGCTGTAGGAGTTCGCATTGCAGAGCAATACGAAGATTTAGCCGCCTTGGTGCAAGCTCACGGCATCGACGGCCACTTTATTTAGGTCCCTATGGAATGGAAGACAAGCATTACCAGTATTCAGAATGGAAAAGAACTCGTGCGTGGATATGACCTGCATGAGCTGATACAAAAATCAGACTTTGTATCTGCTATCTTTCTCGTTCTCCGCGGAGAGCTTCCCAATGAAAGAGAGCGGCGCATGCTAAACGCGCTCTTCACCGCAGCGATTGATCATGGCGTTGGTGTCTCATCGGCACTGACAGCACGAACCGTTATCTCGACAGGGAACAGTATGCACACGGCGCTTGCGGCTGGGATACTTGCCATGGGGACGTTGCATGGAAGTGCGATTGAAGGAGCGGCTCACTTTTTCCAAGAACATATTTTGTGTGACGATATAGAAACATTGATTCATGATGTACGCCATCGAAAAATGCGCATACCGGGGTATGGGCACAAGATCTTACAAGATGACCCTCGTGCACATGCTTTGTTTGCCGTTGCGAAGGAGACAGGGCATTTTGGGAAGTATTGTTCCTTTGCACTCACGGTACGGGACGCGCTCAATGTGGTATCATCCAAACCACTTCCACTGAATGTTGATGGAGCTATGGCGGCCATTATATCCGATATGGGTTTTGATGCGCGATGTGCGAAGGGTTTTTTCATCATCGGGCGTGTGCCTGGTCTTGTTGCGCATATCTTTGAAGAGATGACCGGCGAACATGGATTGCGAAGGCTGTCCGAAGATGAAACAATATACGAAGGCGTTCCCGAGCGACCGTATTTATAGGACATATTTTTCTTTCAATGATACCGATGCCACAGTTTTTTCAGCGAGAAATGCTGCAAAAGATGAGTGTCCCCGCCTTTTTTTTATTGGCAACGATACTTTTTAGTTTGGGATACTCTCCGCAGATTTCTCTCGTATTTATCGCGTACAGTATTTTCATCTATTGGGCACTGCGGGATGTGGTACGGGTACGCACGAAGCTCCGCGATACGGGTGATAAACCGCTCTCGCCATTATTAATCACTATTCTTGTTTGTGCCATTATTGTTTTTCTGGTTTCGCGGTTTATGCCATTCCTTCGCTTTGGCATGGCGCCGCTTGGGTATGACACAGGATTTTATATTGGATCCATTAAATCTTTATACCAGCCATTAACACCCGCGACTTCATTTTTGTATCAACTTTTCTCTCCGTTTTCTGCTGCCGGGTTCCCTCCCATTTTCTTGTTTCACTCGCTGTATATATTCTTTCAGGTGAGTATTGTTGGCTCGTTGTGGTTTTTTGCCTCTTCACTCCATACACCACGGCACAAAAAAATTGCCGTCATTCTTGTTGCGTTGTTTGCACTTTCATCTATCCAATTTATGGCCTACTGGTGGGCGTTCGCTCAACAGATGCTTGCGGCGAGTTTTCTGATTGGATCGATTGCTTTTTTTCTACGTAGATCTTTATGGGCATTGCCGTTTGCCGTACTCACTTTTCTTGTCCACACGCCTACCGGTGTTGCGCTGTTCTTTGGTGTTCTCATCGCCCTCGTTCTATATGGAATCCGGGTCGTTGTGTTGCGGCGTTGTCGAGATAGGCAACTTGAACGAGTTTTTCTCGTAGGGGTCCTGTTTTTTCTCGTAGGCCTATTCGTAAAATGGAATGACATACAGAATCTCATGACTGTTTTTACGGAATATGGCATTTGGCTTACGAATGTTCCTCTCGTGCAGTTAAATGAATTTCGTGGGCTTTTCCTTGTTCCTGATGCGCTCCGTATCCTTCTTTTCGGCATTTTCCCCTTCAGTCTGTTCACACTCCTTACACCGCGTACGTGGGGTTTCAAGAACGTGGCCCATCAGTCAGTGTACCCGCGATTATTTCTTCTTTATGGGCTCGTTGCATTTCTCGGATTTGCCTCGTTTGCTCCCGTCATTTATCAGGCGAGATTTGGTATTATGCTTGAGCTTGTTTTATTATTATTTGCGGCACCGGCACTGTTACTGTTAGTTGAGTCATTCTGGTCGGATCGGTATGGAAAAGGCGCTCTCTTTTTGCTCTCACTGTTTTTCGTCATAGGATTGAGTCTGGTGGTGTGGCAACAAGATGCTATGGTACGCCGCGAGGAACTAGCTGACATCATGAGTATTTCTGATAAGGTGGAACGTAATGCAACCATGCTCGTAACCGATAGCTACTATGCGCCGTGGTTATGGGGATTTTTTAGTTGGAGTACTATTAGCCCGGGATATCTGGGGGATACGTGGAGTATTGGCACATGGAATATCTTTTGGAGCACAGGGAGTGATGCCGAGCGCGCAACGCTTCTTTCGAATCGAGGTATTGATCCTTTATACCTTTATGTGGGAGATCGACAGCGGACGGGATTGCCGTTTCAGCGCTTCTTGCGGGAAAGCAGTCTCTTCACTCGTATTTCGCCTCATGTATGGAAGTTTCACCATGATCGGCTGATTGCCGATTAACAAATGACTTTGTGGATTATTCACTTTTCCAGTACCTATATTTCGCACTGACTACAGTTTTCGTGTTGTTTTTTCCCGGATTTTTTCTGACGGTGCTTTTATGGAAGTCGATGTGTTTTGACGAGCGCATGGTGCTTAGTCCACTGCTTTCTATGGGGCTCATGATGCTGACCGTAAAAACGCTCGCCGTGTTTTCGACGAGTGTTTTTGATTTTGCACCGGTATCCATCTTATTGTTTATGAATGGAACAGCTCTTATTTCCTGTCTACTCGCTCTGTTTCTTTTGCGCCACAGAACACGGCGAAGAGGTTATAGTCATCACACTGAGAAATAGGACTCCAAAAACGGCTAAAATTTCACAGGACTTGTTTTTCGCCTGGAAAAATCCTCAATGTATCTACGGATACATCTGCGGTTTTTCCAGGCTCCAAAACTTCGTCCTGTAAAATTTTATCTCGTTTCTAAGTCCTATTTCTCAGTGTGATGACTATAGGTATTATTTTCTATCCACTGCAATAGAATATAGAGTGTCCAGATGCGTGACCATGACACGCCTTTTTTGTGCGCGAGAAACTCCTCCCACAGTGCGGTACATGTTTCCTGATTGATATAGACACTCGCCTTTGTTGCGCGTGCACCGAGGAGTGCATCCACTTGATCACGCATTGGTCCGCGGAGCCATACTTCCCAGGGAAAAGTAAATCCCATTTTTTTACGGTCATAAATTTCGCGCGGCATTTTGTCGATAACGGTGCGGAGCAGAAGTGGCTTTGGGAATTCGGTATCTCGTTTTGTACTGTCTGGAGCGCTAAAAACGGCATCGACAACATGATGATCGAGAAACGGGACGCGTACTTCGATGCTATGTGCCATGCTCATCACGTCGCCATCACGCAGTAACATGTTTGCAAGGTACAACCGAAGCTCAAAGAGTGATACTTGACTAAAGAGGTCGAGTGCGGACGCTTGTTCTTCGAGATCGGCTGCAACGGGAGCAGGAAGACCGTTGATGAGCGTGTGTGGTGT
>CAYHRP010000016.1:0-10049 GCA_964359145.1 uncultured Gammaproteobacteria bacterium
GGGACTCGGTGGTCAAGCGCACGCCAAAATGTTTTTGAGCATGTTGCGAAGTCACAACAGCCATAGCTAAACCAAACAAAACACGGCTCTCTACACGCCGTGTTTTCATTTTGTGGATTTTTCAGCGAAGAAACAGTATTGTAGCCGCATGATCTATGGAAAATTCCGCCAATACGAGGTGATTCCGGGCCTTATTGTGTGGGCGACGCTGTCGACGGCGGTAGTGCTTTCGTTTGTGGCGCCGGTCGTAGCTATCGCGTTCATTATTGTCTTTGACTTGTATTGGATGTATCGCGTGCTTTACTTCATTATCTATGTTCTGCGAGCTTGGAGGCAATTTGCGCGCGTAAAAAAAACGGATTGGTTGCCAAAACTCAAGCGCGAAGTCCACGATTGGGACTCGTACTATCACGTGGTGTTTCTTCCGATGGTAAAAGAGCCCTTGCGCATTGTTGACGCGACGATTCGGAAGATATCAGAGAGCCATTTTCCAAACGAACGCCTCATTATAGTCTTGGCCGGCGAGGCGCGTGTGCACGAACACTTCGCGTCTGTTTCCCGTCTTATCAAACGCAAATACGGAAAGACATTTGCCGATTTGATTATGACCGAGCACCCGGGGGATTTGTTAGACGAGATTCCGGGAAAGGGCTCCAATCTGCATTACGCCGGGCCTATCGTTGAAGCGCGGTTGCGTGAACGTCATATCCCTTTTGAGCGCGTTATTGCCAGCGCTTTTGATGTGGACACAATAGTGCATCCTGATTATTTTGCGTATCTCACGCACACGTATGCCACGGTACCAAATCCTACGCGTGCCAGTTATCAGCCAGTGGTGGTGTACAACAACAACATCTGGGCGTCGCCGTCGTGGGTACGCATCTCGGCGTTTGGGACGACCTTTTGGCTGTTTGGCGAGCTCGCGCGTCCCGAGCGCATGTGGACGTTCTCCTCGCACTCGATGCCGTTTCAGATGCTCGCTGACGTTGGGTATTGGGAAAAGGACATCGTATCGGAGGATTCGCGCATCTTTTTGCAGGGCGTACGCCGATATAAGGGTGACTATCGCGTCGAACCGCTCTACCTCCCCGTAAGCATGGACGCAGTGACCGGCCGGCGCGTGTGGGACAGTATGAAGGCGCTGTATAAGCAACAGCGTCGTTGGGCGTGGGGCGTGGAACACTTTCCGTATCTTCTGGCGAACGTTGTCCCAGACAGGAGCATTCCATTTGGTGTTCGATGGCGTCTTGTGTGGAACCACGTTGAAGGTATGTTCACATGGGCAACGGCGCCGGTGCTCATTTTTATTTTGGGATGGTTGCCGATGCGGCTCGCGCAAAATCATCCAAACGTTCTTGTGCATAATGCGCCGTTTACGCTCAAGGCGCTCATGACCGTGGCGGCGCTCGGCATTATCTTTTCCGGTATCGTGTCGCTGTCTCTGTTGCCGCGGCGTCCACAGCGCGTGTCAAAATGGAACTGGCTTGTAATGATTGGCCAATGGGTACTTCTCCCGGTGACCTTCATCGTCTTTGGAGCATTTCCGTCGATTGATGCCCAGACGCGCATGATGTTCGGGCGCTATCTTGGGTTCAACGTGACGAAGAAGGAGCGCTGATATGAAGCGCACGGCCATCGTGACCGTGGTTCAACATGCCGCCATGATGTCGCCGGCGTTTTTTGAGTGCGTAGGGAAGGCCGTTGAGGATGGCGCGCGTCTTGTGGTGATTGATCAGGCGTCTGTCGGTGATACGATTGAGCGCTTACGCGGCGCGTTTCCGCATGCGACCGTAATCCGCAACGCTCGCAATACGGGATTTGCTTCGGGCGCCAACCAAGCCGTGCGGCTTCTGCTTACGTCGCCGCTCGCGTATGACACGATAGCGTTTTTGGATACGCGCGCCATGGTGCCGACGGAAACTCTGCGGGCTCTGTGCGCACGTGTGAGACAAACACCGTCGCTTGGACTTGTGGGTCCCAAGTGGCTCTCGCTCTACGACGAGCAAGCGCTCGACGAGTCTCTGCACGAACAGGTGGCGTCCGATCGCGTGTTGAGTCTCGGTCTCTTGTGTAGAAGGGGGATGCCTCTTTCGCATGTTGGTTTTGGGACGACGGATGCTGGTGATGGAGGCTTGCGTGATGTGGATGCACTGCACGCGGGGCTCGTATGCGCATCTACGCGCGCCATCGAACAAGTTCAACTCGACGACGAGACGTATCTGGATCCGTGGTGGGTAACGGCGGATGCGCTGACGGATCTTGGCTGGAGGATGCGGCGAGCTGGATTTTACGTGCAATGCGACGTGGATGTGGAGGCACACTGGCCGTGTGGCATATTCGTGCGGCCACGGCGGCGAAGCGCCTTCCGCGAAATGCAGGAACGCACCGAACGGTTAGAGCGAGCGTTGTCTGTGCGCAACGCAATCTGTCTGTTTTTGGTGCATGATTCGATCAGTCGTATATTGGTGTTACTGCCTATCACGGCATGGAATATCATGCGGTGGTCACTGTATCTCCTGCTGTTTGATCGCGCGTCGTTGCCGGCGCTGTGGAGTTGGATGCGGTATTTTCGCTGGATTGTGCGCCGGCGTTACAAGGCGGTATACCGCAATACCACATAACGAACCTGATATACTATCCCCATGTCTCATAGCGAAGCCTATTTTGAGCATCGCCGCCGCGGCCGCCGTAAATGGGCGGCGCTTGTTGTGGCGCTATTTGTGCTCGCGCTTGGCGCAAGCATGGTGTTTGGCGCGGTTGCATTCGCGCGCGTGTTGACATTCCAAGAGGATGTCCGTGACGTGCAAACGGCGCTTGTGGAGCGCGATTTTGCCTTGGCGGGCGAGGCGCTTGCCGATGCGCGCGCGTCGTACAACGATGTGGCGTCGTTTTGGACGGTGGCGCGCGTTCTGCGCCCACTCCCTATCGTCGGCCGCGAAATTGAACTCTTGGATCGCATACTTGTCGATGCCAAAGGTCTTCTTGATGTTCTCGGTACGCTCGTCTCTATTGGCATCGACGTGGAGACAAACGTGCGCGCTGGCGGTACGGTCGCACATTTGTCTGACATTGACTCGTTCTTCGCTCTCGAGCCGGATACGCGCAAGGTTCTCGTGCTCTCACTCAAGCGCGCCGCGCCCGAGCTGGAAGAAGCGCGCGTGCGTTTTGCCGGTTATCGCGACGATTTGGAGTCTATAGAACATGCATCGCGTTTGCCCGGTATTCGTTTGCTCGTTTCGCGCACGACACGCGAGCTTGCGCAAGCGGAGTCCACGCTTGACGTTGCCGTTCCTCTCGCGCGTTTGTTTCCCGCGATGGGAGGTTTTGAAGAACCTCAAACCTACTTATTGCTTCTGCAAAACACGGGAGAACTGCGTCCGACGGGAGGGTTTTGGGGAACGTATGGCGTCATGACGGTGAAGGATGGCGAGATTGTTTCTCTTGATACAGACGACATCTATGCCGTTGACGTGCTGTCCATCGGACACATAGACACGGCGCCGCCCGAGCCGCTCAAAAAGTATTTGGGCGTTGATACGTGGTATTTGCGCGACAAGAATTGGTCGCCGGACGTGCCAACCTCGGTGCGCACGGGGTTTGCGGCGTATGCGGAGGAGATTGCGTTCGCATCATCGCCAACGCAAACCGGTACCATTCCTGCCACGGAGTTTGACGGCGCCATTTTGATAACGCCCGCGGTTGGCGAAGCGCTTCTTGCCGCGCTCGGGCCCATGCGCGTGGGCGAACTTGTGTTTCGCGCCGACACGTTTTTTGATGATCTCCAGCACGAAGTGGAGATTGCGTATCGCGATCGCGGCATTGCGCCTGAAGATCGCAAAGATGTCATCGGAAACCTTCTGCGCGTCGTTTTGAGCGATCTCCTGCTCACCGATCCGGCGCAGTGGGGGCCGTATCTGGACGTTGCGCGCACGGCGCTTGGTAATCAAGACATCGTCATGTATCACACGGACGCTTCAGTACAGCGTATTTTGGAAGAGCAGGGATGGGCGGGCGAAATGCGCGTGTCGGCTACCCATGATCACTTTATGGTGGTGGATGCCAACATGGCGGCGCTCAAAACGGATGCGCGGCTTGACCGATCGTACAATTATACGGTCACGCCGCTTCTCAATGGCCGCTATCAGGCGACATTGCGCATTGACTACGAGCACAACGGCGGGTTTGATTTTCGCACGACGCGCTATCGCACGTATACGCGCGTGTACGTACCCAATGGGAGTGAACTCGTGCGCGTGGAAGGGGCGCTCAAAGATGACAAGCTTAAAAATCCGAACGCAGAGCCGGGAGACATCGCGCGCTATGAGGAGTTTGGCGCGCAGGTGTTTGCGGCGTTCACGAGCGTGGAACCGGGCGGGAGCGGTTCGTTAACATTCCATTATTTGTTGCCAGAACGCATTGAGCGAAAATAGAAGATGGTCTTTATGTCTTGGATGTCCAGCGGCAAATTGGCGTTGGAGACGTGCCGCTTCAACTCAACATAGACGTTGGGCGCCAAGTGGTGGCGGCAGAGCCGGGTGAATCGCGCGCGTTCTGGCACGATGATGTGTATTCGTATTCAACAACGCTCGCGCCGTTTCAGCAATTTCAAGTTTGGACGCAATAAAGTAACGGCCCCCGTGAAGAGGCCGTTGAATGTTCAGATATCCATGGCGGCTGCGTTCGCAATAGCACGCCGCTGTTGATGCGCGCGCCACCACGGGAGTTCCGGGAGTGGCGCGAACGAGCGGATTGTGCGCTTGCGCAGGGCTTGCAAGCGCGTCATGACGGCCCTGTGGCCGACGAGCGCAAACAGGCCGTGGGCCGCAAGGCCGCACGTGAGGCCGCATCCAATGGCGGCCGCGCCGACGAGCTCCGGTGCGGCCGGTACGGGCACCAAGTAGAGGTACCCAACCCCTGCGGCGACCGTGATAAGGGCGCAAGTCAGGCGTCGCGCGGTGCACATCGCGATGAGCGCCACCGCCATGACCCATACAAGGCCAAACGTTGGCAGAGCGAGTGCCCAGAACAGGAGCCACGCCGCGGTGAGCGGCCACTGCTTGTACACTCTAACGCTCTGTGCGAGCGTTCCAGCCATCATCTTCAACGCGATGACCGACATTCCAACGAACAGTGTGAACATCGCTCCGAGTACGCCCGCCATGAAGCCAAAAACCATTACAACAAAGAGCGCTTCAAAGCGCAGCGTGGCAGTTCTTTCGAAGTACCGCGATTCTCCCGTCACAACAGTTTGCAACACGTCCAATGTATACGGAAGGTATACATCAAATGCCGGCACACATTCATGCCTGATTTTCAGATCATGCATGGTGCTGTCGCCAACCACACAGTTGAAACAATACCCCGTGACAACGACCCACAGCGCATACGCGTACCAGTACTTCATTATATGGCGCAGGATATCCCTTGCTTCATGCGCATGCTTTGCACTGTGCGCGAAAAGCGCAGTGCCGGTGCGGCCGAAGTACCTTGCGGCCGTCTTGAATTCGTATCCCACGTAAGCGCCGAGGAAGAACAGAATCACGGCGGCCAATGGGCCAAAAGCGGCGCCGGCCAGATAGCCGATGACACCACCCACACATCCACCAATG
This sequence comes from uncultured Gammaproteobacteria bacterium, assembly GCA_964359145.1. Classification (GTDB taxonomy): domain Bacteria; phylum Patescibacteriota; class Patescibacteriia; order UBA9934; family UBA11717; genus 2-02-FULL-53-10. The sequence goes on from CAYHRP010000016.1 coordinate 5,610, forward strand.
AACGGTCCGAATTTCTTGTCTTCGGTTGTCATTGAAATGTCCTAAACTGAACATATACCAAGGAGCACTGGATGTCAAAGCGTACATTGGGCGGCGCGCGGTGTACGGCGCGCAGTTTTTATGGTCTGCCAAGATGACAGAACCGAGCGAATCGGCTAAGATGCGCATAGACTTTTTCAGAGGTTCTTCGCACAACTATGGCATTTTGGCAAAAAAAAATTGGTATTGACCTTGGGACGACAACGGTGCTTGTGTATGTGCCAAAGCGTGGCATCATCATCAATGAGCCGTCGGTTGTGGCGGTATCCACCGTGGATGGGAAGGTGCTCGCTGTTGGAAAGGAAGCAAAGGACATGCTCGGCCGTACGCCCGACACGATTGTGGCGCGACGACCCCTGAAAGACGGTGTGATTGCCGATTATCGCACCACCGAGGCGATGTTGCGCTACTTCATCAACAAGGCGCTTGGCGGCGTGCGATTTATTCGTCCGGAGGTGATGGTGGCGGTGCCGGGCGGCATTACGTCAACCGAGCGGCGCGCCGTGATTGATGCCACACTCGCGGCCGGCGCCAAGGCGGCGTACATCATCAAAGAGCCGATTGTGGCGGCTATTGGCGCCAATATTCCGATCGGCAGTCCAAGTGGTCACATGATTATTGATATCGGCGGCGGCACATCCGAGATGGCGGTAATTTCTTTGGGCGGCATTGTTGCGAGCGAGAGCGTGCGCATTGGCGGCGTGAAGCTCGATGCGGCGATTCAGGATTATGTACGGCGTGAGTATGGGCTGGCTATTGGCGACAGAACGGCCGAGCAAATAAAGATTCAGATTGGCTCGGCAATGTATTTGGAAGATAAAATGCAAATGGAAGTGAAGGGACGTGATTTGGTAACGGGATTGCCGAAGATTCTGACTGTCACGAGCGACGATGTGACCGATGCGATTCAACACGAACTGCGGGGAATCATTGACTCGGTAAAGAATGTCTTACAAAAAACTCCGCCGGAATTGTCGGCAGACGTGATGGACAAGGGGATTGTGATGTCGGGCGGATCGTCGCAGTTGCGGAATTTTCACAAACTAATTGCCGATGCAACCGGTGTGCCAACGTATGTTGCTGACGACACGCAGTTATGCGTGGCGCGCGGCACGGGCATCGCGCTTGAGAATTTGGAGGCCTATAAACGCTCAATTTTCACCACGTAAATTGTGGGGTCAGGTCGTGAATCTAGAGTTTTAAGCTTAAAACTCTAGATTCACGACCTGACCCCCATACGACTATGCGCATTGTTGTCAACGCAACGCCGGCTGTCTCGAATCAAAAAACGGGCGTCGAATACTACGTCGACGCTTTGCTTCGAGCGCTCTGTTCTGTGGCGCCTGCCGAGGTGTTTAATATATGCGCGCCAACATTGTGGGACGCGGAAACGCCGGATACATGGACGGTGTGCGCGCTGACATGGCCTTGGCCGGGGTGGTCGACGTTTCGATTTTCAGCGCATTGTTTGTACACGAGACCGGACGTTGTGTTCGCGCCGGGCAACGCACTTCCGCCGGTTCGAGTCGGTAAAATGGTGACAACTGTCCACGACTTGGCGTTTGTGCATCGTCCGGAGCTCTACACAATGATCCAGCGGCAAAACTTGGAGCGCGCCCATCGCAAAGCGGCGCGGGCCGATCACATCATTACGATTTCTGACGTCACGAAGCGAGACATGATGGAGCGCTACGGCGTATCGGAGGAGCGCGTGACGACCGTTTATCATGGCATCGACCATGATCGGTTTCATGTGCGTGCGTCTTCGGATGATGCGGTACAGCGCGTGCGAGCGGTGCATCATTTGCAAAAACCGTATATCCTTTTCATTGGGCGCGTGGAACAGAAGAAGGGAGTTGACACGCTCATTCGGGCGTACGCGGATGCGCATCTTTTGGAACAGGGGATTGAACTTGTGCTTGCCGGACGGCGCGGCGAGTTTGTATCTGAACACTTGAACGCCTTGTTAACGTCGCGTGGCGTGCGAGAAATTGGATACGTCGCGGACGAGAATATCGGCCCTCTCTTGTCCGGCGCGCAGGCGTTTGTCTTTCCGTCACGGTTTGAGGGATTTGGCATGCCGATTCTGGAGGCTATGGCTTCAGGCATTCCTGTGGTGTGCTCCGATCTGCCGGTATTTCGCGAAATCGCGGCGGATTTTCCGACGTACATTCCGGTTGATGACGTTCAAGAGTGGTCTGTGGCATTGCGGACTACAATCTACAACTCACAACCGACAACCTTATCACGAGAACACGCTCAATCCTTCACATGGGATCGCACGGCCCGCGAAACATGGGACGTTCTCCAGCAGACAGCAAATAGCTAATCGCTTTCCCAATGAAACATCTCATTGAACCTCTTTCGCACGCCGGTTTGAATGAACGCGAAGCGCGCGTCTATTTGGCGTCGCTCGCGCTTGGAGCGTGCGGCGCGCAGGAGATTGCGCACGCGGCCGACGTGTCGCGCTCGTCCGTGTATGATGTGTTGGAGGGCCTCATCGAGGCGGGACTTGTCCATCAGCTCGAATGCGATGGGACGCGAAAGTTCACCGCCGAACCGCCGGAGCGCATGGTAGATTTGTTGCAAACGCAAACGGAACAGCTTATTGCGCGTCGGGCTATTTTGGAGCGGGCGCTTCCCGAGTTGACGGCGATTGAACACAAGGAAGCCCCGCGTCCGAAGGTGTTTTATTTTGAAGGGCGTGAAGGAATCATGCGGCTTTCCAAGCGCTACGAAGAACGTCCTGACGCATTTGTGGAGATTGTACCGCTTGAAACCGTGCGAGCGTATTTTCGTGACGAGGAGTTTGAGGCACATCGGCAGACGCTTGTGCGCCGCCACATGAAAGGGCGCGTGCTTTTTGTGGCCGCAGAGCCGCCTATCGAAGAGATGAGGCGTGCGTTTGAGCAGTACGGTTGGGCGTCTCGGCATCTTGTGCAAGAGAGCGGTCCTGATACGGGGCATGTGAGTGTGAAGGGTGATGAGGTGTATGCGTTTTCATACGAAGGATTACCTATTGGCATAGTGATTGAAAGCGCTCCGATTGCTTCGTCTCTTCGGCGCGTGTTTGATTTGGCGTGGAACGCGGCGGGAAAGGATGCCATCTGCTATCCGCCGGTCATGTAAGTGGGGTCAGGTCGTGAATCTAGAGTTTTCTGATAGAATCAATTATATGTCTCGTCCTCTGCGCATTGAATACTCTGGTGCCTTACACCATGTCATTTCTCGTGGTAATGGAAGAATGAATATCTTCTTGAAAGATGCGGATCGGAAAATCTTCCTACAGATTTTAGGCGAAACCATTGAACGGCATCATTGGCTGTGCCATGCGTATTGTTTGATGGACAATCACTATCATCTACTCATTGAAACACCCGAAGCTAATTTATCTGTTGGGATGCGTCAGCTTAATGGTCGTTATTCGCAGCGATTCAATCACTTCCATAAAAGAGTTGGTCATCTATTTCAAAGTCGATATCAGTCATTCCTTGTTGAAAAAGATGCGTATCTGCTTGAAGTAGCTCGGTACATTGTTCTCAATCCCGTGAGAGCAGGTATGGTTGCGTCGCCTGCGGACTGGAAATGGAGTAGCTTTTTGGATTCTGTCGGAATGCGCCAAACACCAACTTGGCTTACTACGACTGATGTTCTTGGATTTTTTGGAGGGACGATGTCATCTCGCAGGGAGCTTTACGAACAATATGTGCTCGAAGGGGTGAAAAAGGAGTACAGTCTCAATATTGAGCAGGTGGGAAATATAGTTGGATCTTCAAAATTTGTTGAGTACATAGGAGAGGAGTTGGAGGGATTTGTTGATAAGGAAATACCGAAGGAACAGCGTCTGATTGGTCGTCCAACTCTTCTTGAGCTCTTCGGCGACGAGGTTCCGAAGGATAAAACATTGAGAGACGAACTCATTTGCTTGGCCTATAATTGTGGAGAGTATTCCCAGAAAAAGATAGCAGATTATGTTGGTTTGCACTACACGCGAGTGAGCCAGATTATCCTAAGAGAAAAAAACTCTAGATTCACGACCTGACCCCAAACGAATAAAACACCCTTTCGGATGTTCTATTCTTGGGAGAGACACGCGTATGGAACGCGTCCCCCTCACCTCCAGCGATGATCCGCGCGGTGTGCGCAACTAAGGCGCAAAATGTGTACGGGTTCGCTGGATGTGAGGAGGGAGAAGCACCGCCAGTAGCGGCGAATCCCTGATCCTCCGGTACGGGAACGCGCAATGCGTTGAGACACGGTAGCGGCGCGCGACCTTTCGGTATGTGCGCACCGATCCCCGTACGGGTCGGTCTTTGGCGTTGGTTGTTGCCCGACGATAGCGCTGAACGCAAATGTTCGGCGACATCGTGGGGCCCCGCAGCGTCAGGTGACGCTGCGGGA
>CAYHRP010000017.1:0-6446 GCA_964359145.1 uncultured Gammaproteobacteria bacterium
GCGTTTATCGTTGTCGCACTTCCTCCTCAATCTCCATGAGACGATTGTATTTGACGAGCCGTTCGGAGCGTGACATGGAACCGATCTTCACAAAATCGGCACTTACCGCCACCGCTAAATCCGCAATAAATGTGTCTGCCGTTTCACCGGAGCGGTGCGACACCGCGATGGCGTACTTGTTTTCCTGCGCCAATTGAATAGTTTGGAGCGTCTCGGAAACCGTGCCGATTTGATTGGGCTTTATGAGAATCGCATTGGCAATACCCATTTCAATGCCCTTCGATAAGCGCGTCACATTCGTAACGAACAAATCGTCGCCAATCAGATAGATTTTCTTTGAAAGACGATCCGTGAGCGTCTTCCACTCGTCCCACTTTTCTTCCTGCAGTCCATCCTCGATAGACAAAAATGGATAGCGATTCACCCAATCTTCCAATAGATTAATCATCTCGTCGTCCGTGAGTTTTTTACGATCCGTTTTCATGATATAGCGATCTTTTTTGGCGTTATAAAACTCGTTGGCGGCGACATCGAGACCAAGCCGAATCTGCTTGCCCGGCGTGTACTTCGCCGCTTTGATAGCCGCCATCAGATACTCAAGCGCATCCTCGGTCTTGCCAAGGTTCGGCGCGTATCCGCCTTCATTGCCTACGTCCGTATCGAGGCCGTCTTTTTTGAGCAAATCGCCAAGCGCATGAAAAATCTCCGAGGCCGCCCGCACGCGTTCTCTGAACGTACGAATACCGACGGGCGCAATAATAAACTCCTGAATATCAATGTTTGAATCCGCATGTGAGCCGCCGTTCAAAATGTTCACGAGCGGAATCGGCATCTTCCATGTATCTTCAAGAATATCGAAGGTCCAGCGCAGATATGCATACAACGGCAGACGCTTATGTCGAGCCGCCGCTTGTGCGCACGCCATCGAGACGCCAAGAATCGCATTAGCGCCAAGACGTTTTTTTTGCATCGTGCCGTCCAGTTCAATCATCCGCGCGTCGATATCACGCTGATGCGTAACATCCATCCCTCGCAACGCTTGAGTAATTTTTGTGTTCACGTTGCGGCACGCCTTTTTGACGCCTCGGCCGCGATAACGCGACGCATCCCCATCGCGCAATTCGTGCGCTTCAAACGATCCAGTTGATGCGCCCGATGGCACCGCCGCGGTTCCAAGGGCGCCATTTTTTGTGAGCACCGTCACAGCCACAGTGGGATGACCGCGCGAATCGAGAATTTCGTGCGCGTGAATTTGATCTATTTTGTCGGGCATATTTTTGGCTTTTGGCGATTGGCTATTAGCGATTAGCGATTAGCTATTGGCAACGTCGGATCCTTTCTACTCACTCTTCTTGCGCAACACTTCTAAAGCCGGCAATGTTCCTCCACCGACATATTTTAGCATGGCGCCACCTCCTGTTGAAACAACATCAAAAAAATCGGCAATGCCGAGCGCCTCAATCACATCAAGCGTGTTTCCGCCACCCACAACACCAAACGCATCACCGCGTGACCGCCGTGCCACGATATGCGCCACCGCATCTGTCCCCGCGCGCGCCCGAGCATCTTCAATAATACCCAAGGGACCGTTCCACAGAATAAGATCCGACGTGTTGACCGCGTTTTGAATGTTCCGTATCGACGCGGCGCCTATGTCCACAATCTCCTCGCCATCGCGAATATCATCGGGATTCGCCGTGCGATACCCTTTTGCGCTTTTCACAATCACATCCACCGGAAGCGTGACGTTCTCGCTTTCCATCAACACCTTGGCAAGCGGGACGTCCTCGTGCGCCACAAACGAGTTGCCAACGTCGAGACCTTGCGCAACATAAAACGTTGTTGCAATCGCGCCGCCGACAAACAGATGATCGGCCTTCTGCACAAAAGCCTGCATCGCTTCAAGTTTTGACGAGATTTTTGCCCCACCGATGATAACAGTGAACGGACGACGCGTCACCGTTTTTACGGCCTCAAGCGCTTGCAGTTCACGCGCAAGATGTACGCCAATGTACCCGGGAATATACCGAGGCACACCCACCATACTGGCGTGTTCCCGATGGCTCGTGGCGAATGCGTCGTTGACGTACAGCTCCGCCAAGTCGGCGAGCTGTTGTGAGAACACGGGATCATTTTGCTGTTCCGCGGGATGAAAGCGCAGATTCTCGAGTACGAGTACATCGCCATTTGCCATTGCGCGTGCTTCTTCTTTGAGCGCCAAGTAGTCCCCAAGCGGCACAAACCGCATCGTCCCCTTTGGCCGTCGATGCTCGAGCCATGCGCACACTGGTTTGAGGCTGTGCGTCCCATCGGGGCCGCTTGGCCGACCGCGGTGCCCGACAAGGATCGTGCGCGCATGATGCTCTTGCAGATAGGAAATCGTCTCAAGTACCGCGTGCAGTCGCGGCGAATCCACAACAGCGCCGTCTTGCACGGTCACATCAAGATCAGCGCGACACAGCACACGCCGACCGCGCACATTCACCGATTGAATGGAGGGATACGTCATATATAGATGTTACACTATGAAACAAGCCTTAGCATTCTTGAACATGAGTAAAATCTGTAGCTCTGGAACATCAAAAAACCGCAGATGTACCAGTCGGTACATTGAGGATTTTTTGATGTGAAGAGCAAAGAGTTTGCCATGTTCATGAATGATGGAGTCTCGTTTTATAGTGTGACATCTATAGACACCACCCTATAAATCATTCTCTGAATAGATGCGCGCTCCGTGCGCCCACACACGCACCGCATGGAGTGGACGCAAAACATCGAGAAAGTATTTCAAATCAACCGCTTTGCGAAACACATATCCAAGGAACCCGTTGACGGCAACGTTGGCATAACTGCCAATGGCGTGGCGCCCTCCAAGCGGAATCGCAAACGGCCACGTTTTTGGTTTGTAATGGCGAAACGAGGCCTCGCGTTTGAAGCGCCTATACACATTCTGCGCCGCTATCGAACCCTGCGCGATGGCCTCGGGAGCGATCTTCGGAAGCGCGACGCCTTCCATGGCCGCCATATCGCCAATCGCCCACACATCCCCGTGACCAACGACTTGAAACGTGTCGTTCGTCTTGACGTATCCGCGTTCATTCACCGGCAGACCCCACTTGGCCCATGCTGGGTTTGCGCAAACACCCGCCGTCCAAATCACTAAATCGGCCGGGTGAGACGCGTCACGCCTTATCGGATTCTCCGGCAAAGATACGCGCTCGTTTGGCGAGAGAAGCACCCACGATACTCCCACTTCTTTAACGAGCGTTCCGAGAAGCACACGAACGCTCAATGCCAAGAGGCGTTGCATGGCCTTGCGAGAAACACATTCGGGAAGACTCGACAAAATCCGCGAACCAGCATCGACAAGCGTCACACTACACGCAAGAGACCGCTTCTTTGACAGTGAACGCAACGATGTGGCGAGTTCAGCCGCAAGCTCGACACCCGTTGGTCCACCGCCGACGATAACGAGCTCCAACGGTTCATCATCCGTGCGTTCGTGCACCAAGCGATGCAAAGCGTCATGAATGCCAAGCGCGTCGTGAATATGCTTGAGTGAGAGCGCGTGTTCCTCCACACCCGGAACACCTAACGTATTCGAAGACGCTCCAAGCGCCAAAATAATCTGATCAAACGTGAGCATCTTCCCAGAGCGAAACACGACATCCTTTGCTTGTAAATGAATCGCCGTCACCTCCTCTTGACACGCGCGCACATTCGGATGATTTTGCAAAACGCCATCCAAGTCAAACGAGACGGAGGCCCCACGGGAAAGATCGAGATTCGAAACAGCGTGCTCAAGACCCCCGCTGACCACTTCATACAACAGTGGCGTGTACGTATGGAGACGGTGCTTGTCTAAGAGAACAATTTCGAGCGCATCCTTGTCTCGCGCGTGACGCGAAAGATGTTGAGCGGCTGAAACACCACCAAATCCCGCGCCAAGAATAACCACGCGATGCCGCATACCCCTATCCGAAGAGCCAACACAGCCACCGGTGCGTCTTAAAAACACGCGCGCGCTCAATCACCGCGTCGAGTCCGAGAGCATGCCCTACACCCGAACCAATCAGCATCAACAATATAATCGCATATATGATATGTTGGTCCACAAAGCCGTGCGCCGTGTTTTGTTCAAAGTGCGCGAAGTAATACAACAGCATCAGTATAATGCCGGCCGCACTGGCGCTGCGCAAGAGAACGCCAAGAATGAGGGCAACACCAATCAGCGTCAGTCCCCATGCGTTGAGACCGTCCACGAGCGCGCTACCGGCCATGGCTTGAAAAAAGCCGGCAAACGGACCAGAGGCCGCCGACAAAAAGCTCGCCGCAGACCAATACGACATGAGCTTGGAGAACCCGGCAAAGAAGAAGACGACACCAAGAGCCACACGCAACAGCACGAGCGAAACGGAAAAAAGGCCGGGGCGACACGCCTCGCGAATCGCGTCGAATGCTTGACGATGTTTCATATTGAGTAAGGAGTGAATAGAGAAGCGGGAAATGAGCCATCGATCGCGACGCAACGAGCCACTTGCCACGAGCCAATGTTTGTTCTCCTCGTAGCGCGAGACGAGCCAAAAGCTAATAGCTAATATTCAACACATCAATCGTCGGACGCGCAAACAAACGCGCACGCGGCCCCGTTTCACCCACTCCCTGCGTAATGAAGAGCGTGCCTTTCTCGCCAAATCCAAACACGCCACGATCGTAGGCGCGTCCAAGCTTGGTTGGCAGTGGCGGCACGGCGCCAATCCACGGCAGACGAATCTGTCCGCCGTGCGTATGGCCAGACACCACCAAATCAGCATTTTTCGCATACGGATCAAGGATGAAGTCAGGATTGTGCACAATGACGACGGTCGGCACGTTAACATCGATTACTTCAAACGCCGCAGGCGGATTTGGTGAGAACCAAATGTCATCAATACCGACAATGTTAAGTACGCCTCCATCTTGGGATTCCACGGTGACAGATTCGTTACGCAGAACGTTCACACCAAACGACTCAAGCCGTTCCACAACCGCGTCCACATCCGCAAATTCGTGATCGTGATTTCCCGTCGACGCGTATATCGGCATTTCGTAGCGCGATAGCGGCTCTAACATCTCCACGTCGCGCGTTTTGTTGAACACAAAATCTCCCGGCGACCAGACCATATCAACATCAAGATTGTTGACGGTCGCCACCACACGCTCCATATAACGCATCCCCTTGTACGGCCCCGAATGATAGTCGGAAATTACCGCCACACGCACCGAGTGCTCCGGCGCATCGCCAAGTTCTACCGTTCGCTCAACCACTTGCAGCCTCTTCGGCTCAATGAATGAACCATAAAACACCGTCCCCCAAGCAACGACGGCAAGCACGCATATGACAGCCCAGAGAATCGTACGTTGTACGCGCAAGCGCACGACGCTCTCAATCACGAGCACTCCAAACCCCAACAACATCACAACAATCGCGACATCAAACACCGTCCACGGAATGGTGATGAGCGTAACACCCTCCATACTTACTTCCCGGACCAAAACACTGCCATTTCCGCCAAGCGCGTTGAGTACCCCCATTCGTTGTCGTACCACGCCACAACCTTGACCATGTTGCCGTCCACGACCATCGTCAAATCCGTGTTGACGATAGCGGATGCCGGGTTGCCGATGATGTCGGCGCTCACGAGCGGCTCATCGGTTGCTATCAAAATTCCCTTGAAACGCGGGGTTTTGGCGGCCTTGCGGAACGCGGCGTTCACCTGTTCCACCGTCACATTCTTCTTTGTCAAAAACACAAAGTCCGTTACCGAACCGTTGATAATCGGTACGCGAAAAGCCATGCCGTCAAACTTCCCTTTGAGTTTGGGAATCGCTTCGGTAGCCGCGATCGCCGCTCCCGTTGTGGTGGGGATCACGTTTACCGCCGCCGCGCGCGCTCGGCGCAAATCTTTATGCGGACCGTCCTGCAAATTCTGCGTTGCCGTGTACGCATGAATCGTCGTCAGCATCGCTTTTTGCACGCCGAACGTTTCTTCCATCACCGCGAGCACCGGTCCGGCGCAGTTCGTGGTGCACGACGCGTTATTAATCACCACTTTGCGCTCTTTGGAAAGTCCCTTCTCGTTGACACCAAGCACATACGTTGGCACATGGCCGCCTTTGGACGGCGCGGAAATAATCACCTTTTTTGCGCCGGCTTGAATGTGCGCGCTCGCCGCTTCTTCGGTTCGAAAAGCGCCCGTACATTCAAGCACGACGTCCACGTTCATCTTGTTCCAAGGAAGTTTTGATGGGTCGCGCTCGGAAAAAACAGGAATCTTTTTTCCCGCAACCGTAATGGCGTTTTTTGTGGAGCCGACTTTTTTAGCATAGCGACCGAACACGGTATCGTTCTGTAAAAGAGAAGCGAGCGTCTTGGCGTCCGTGAGATCGTTCACGGCCACGACGTT
>CAYHRP010000017.1:6546-9883 GCA_964359145.1 uncultured Gammaproteobacteria bacterium
TCAAATGGCTGTCGACGCCGTACGGAAAGCACTACGTTCCGTACCCGATGTGCGCATCACTGCCATCGGATACTCGCTAGAGACTGACGGGTATAGATGCATGCACTTGATACTCGATGTTGAGACGGACACAGGCATAAAGAGTGTAAACTTTCACCGGCGTGTGCAGGGGCTGTCGTTCACCAATGGAACGTGGCTTCCCAAGCGCTTGCTCACCGTTCGCGTACACGTAGAGCGATCGTGGATGGCAGACGCTTGGCTCGCACAGCTCGAGCCCGACGCCGAGCCGGCGCTCGTCGCACAAGAAACTCCGACGACGCACGACAGCGCCATTGGAAACTTCCCGCTTTCCGTGGCGCTCTCCCATGCGTGGAGAAAAGAACGTGTCGGCTTTGTCTACAAGGCTATTGCCAAGGCTTTGCAAGCGTTGTCGGCAGACGAACATAGTCGCTTCACGTTCACGTTCGGGAACACAGCCAGTGCTTCTGAAGGTCGTCGCTTCATCGTCTTCCAAGTCCGTGAAGCGGACCGGACATACACGCTGACTTTCAGCAACAAATTGGGTCTCCAATGGGATATACCGTATGCGTTCGATCCCTCACGCGTCAATGTGCGCATTCCGATCGATAACTTCCTCGAGTAATCGCAAACACCCCCGACCACTGGCTCGGGGGTGTGCTATTTTTTGTGGTTACTCCTCATCCGTCTCCGTAAGTGGAGCGGCTTCACAAGAGGACATGCCGCCTTCGATGTTGAATCGCGCGAATCGCGTGACACGAATGTTTTCGCCCATGGTCACGATGGCATCGTTGATAAGCGATTCTACCGTCTTCTCTTCATCCATCACGAACGGCTGTTTCAAAAGCACGACTTCAGAAAACCATTTGTTCATCTTCCCTTCCACGATTTTTGCCACAACGCTCTCGGGCTTTCCACTGTTCAGTGCCTCCGTTTGATATTCCATCTGTGCGCGTTCACGATCCGCCACAGAAACAGAGGCATCGTCCACAAACTGCGGATCGCTCGCCGCGATGTGCATAGCAATCTTCTGCGCCAACTCGCGAAACTGCTCATTACGCGCCACAAAATCGGTTTCGCATTGAAGTTCCAAGAGCACACCGAGTTTTCCCGTTGTATGGATGTAGCTGTAAATCAAACCTTCACTCGTTGAGCGACTAGCGCGCTTGGCAGCCTTAGCCTCGCCCTTTTGGCGAAGAATCTCTTTGGCCTTGGCAACGTCACCTCCGGCCTCTTCGAGCGCTTTCTTGGCATTCATCATGCCGGCGCCTGTTTCTTCGCGAAGACGTGCGACATCTTTTGCGGAAATGGTCATAGATTACTTAATCGCTACCTTACGCTTCGGCGCTACTTTCTTTGGCGCTTCCACGTTCTTCTTTCCTTCAAGCACTGCCTCCGCAACCAAATTCGTCATCAGCTCAATGGACTTCACCGCATCATCGTTCGCCGGAATCGGATGTGTGACCACGTGCGGATTTACGTTCGTGTCGCAGATGCCGACAATCGGCATTCCAACACGATTGCCTTCTCGAATGGCGGTCGTTTCGTTGCGCACATCGAACACAACCAATATCGTTGGTGGCGCATCGAGGGTCGCGATGCCGCCGATTTTTTCCTCGAGCTCCTCAATTTCACGATCAAACTCCAACTGTTCGCGCTTCGTATACTTGCGCAAATCCCCCGTCTGTTTCTGACGTTTCAAATCTTTCAAACGTTTGATGAGTTTGTGAATCTCGGAAAAGTTTGTAATCGTTCCCCCAAGCCATCGATCGGCCACGTGCGGCATACCGCAACGCTCCGCCGCATCCTTCACGAAACCCTTCATATGAGCCTTCGTGCCAACAAACAGCACGATGCCTCCGCGACTGACCGTCTGCGTAATATATGCAAGCGTTTTTTCCAGCTCTTCAATCGTCTTTTCAAGATTAATTACATGCACTCCATGACGCGTGCCGTGAATGTACGGCTTCATGTTCGGATGCCAACGCGAAACACGGTGACCGAAATGGACACCAGCTTTGAGCAAATCCTCCATCGATGGAATGATAGGCATAGTCCTTTTTACGTCGCACGCGCCGCGACCGAGACCCTCGACTCTCCGAGGGCAGGATCGGTACACATCGTTAGCGCGCACTGATAGATGAATGAAGTGGCTGGAGTATAGGTGCGCATTGTTTTTTTGTCAATGCTCGGCTACCCTGCGCTCCATAGCCACTTTTCTGTTGATTGTAAGCGAAATATGGCAATAAAAACAGCCGACTTTGACTACATATTGCCAAAAGACCGCATCGCGCAGACGTCCGTAGAGCCGCGCGACCAAAGCAAGTTACTCGTTGTCGACCGCACCCGTCTCAAAAAAGAGGATCGCCATTTTTTTAATTTGCCCATGCTCCTCAAGCCTGGTGATCTCATTGTGTGGAACGATACGAAAGTATTTCGAGCTCGACTCCAAGGATTGAGCGGCGCTCGCGATGTTGAATTGTTCTTGCTCCGCGCGCGCGGCGCACAATGGCAAGCCCTTCTGCGCCCGAGCAAATATCTCCCTGTTGGATCCGCCGTCCATGTTAAAGATGCCACATTCATCGTCGAGCAAAAGTCCGCCGATGGAACGGCGCACGTTCGCTCACCATTCAACGAACAAGAGACGATAGCGTTTGCCAATCGTGTGGGTTCCGTGCCAACACCACCCTATATCAATCGCGCACTCACGGACAATACTACCTACCAAACCATGTACGCACAGCACACGGGATCTGTCGCGGCGCCCACATCCGGTTTTCACTTCACGCCCGCACTCGTTTCGAAACTCAAAAATTGCGGCATCCACTTTGCCTCCGTAACGCTCCACGTAGGGCTTGGAACCTTTCAGCCTATAACCGCTAAGACGCTCGACGATCACCGAATGCACAGCGAGTGGGCGTCCGTTTCGCGAGAGACGGTTGACGCTATAGCGCGCGCAAAAGACCGCGGCAGTCGCGTCATTGCCGTTGGCACCACAACCGTACGCGCGCTTGAAAGCGCGGCTCGTTTTGGATCGCTTGAGCCTTACGAAGGAGATGTTGATTTGTTCATCAAGCCAGGGTTCACGTTCCGTATCGTCGATGCGCTTATCACGAATTTCCATCTTCCAAAAACCACGCTCCTGTCCCTCGTGTCCGCGTTCCTTGGTTCACGCGATGCTCTCATGGAAACATACCAACATGCCCTCGAACATCACTATCGCTTTGCCTCCTTTGGCGACGCCATGCTCATAAAATAGATCCGTTGACAGCATTTTCTCCTCCTGCTATTATCTGCCCACATTTCTATGAAACAGGAA
>CAYHRP010000018.1:0-5439 GCA_964359145.1 uncultured Gammaproteobacteria bacterium
GAACGAAAAACAAGTCCTGTGCAATTTTGGCTGTTTATCGAGTCTTGTTTCATAGTGTGATGACTATATACAAGAAGATCCCTTAAATCTTCTTTCGTTTGAGGAGCAGTGAGTTCGAGACGACCGACACCGAACTTGTTGCCATCGCCACGGACGCAAATATAGGGTTCAAAAGAATGCCCCAGATGGGATAGAGCACTCCCATGGCAACGGGAATCAAAAGCACGTTGTAGCCGAACGCCCATACGAGGTTCATCCGTATGGTCTTCATCGTCTTTTTTGAGAGCACGATAGCCGCGGCAACGGATTTTAAGTCTTTGTTGATAAGAGTGATGTCCGCCGCCTCAATGGCGACATCCGTTCCGCTTCCCATGGCGATACCCACATCGGCGGCCGCAAGCGCCGGCGCGTCGTTAATGCCGTCGCCGACCATCGCCACAACCTTGCCCTCCGCCTGAATTTTTCTCACCTCTGCCTCCTTTTGATCCGGCAATACTTCGGCCAAAACTCTCGTAATACCCAAACGACGAGCGATGGCGTTTGCCGTTCTCTGATTGTCTCCCGTGATCATGGCAACTTCGATCCCGAGTTTCTGCAATGCGGCCAGACCTTCCAGCGCGCTTTCTTTGATAATATCGGCGACCGCAATCAGTCCGATGAGTTTGCCGTCAGCGCCTATCATCATAACCGTCTTCCCGGCATTCTCCATCGCGCTGATGTCGCCGCTCACCCGACTCACATCGATTTTTTCCTTATCCATGAGTCGCTGATTGCCAAACACAATTCTTTTGCCCCGCACGTTTCCCTCTACCCCATGACCGGGGATGGCTCGAAACCCGTCGACTTTGTTTAAGACAAGTTTTTTTTCTTCAGCCTCTTTCACAATTGCTTCCGCTAAAGAATGTTCCGAACCTTTTTCGATGGATCCCGCCAATGTCAATAGATCATCTTTGCTGATCGAACCAACCGGAATGATATCGGTGATTTCCGGTTTTCCTTTGGTGAGCGTTCCTGTCTTATCAAAAATGATCGTTGAAATCTTATGCGCCGTTTCCAAACTCGCGGCATCTTTGATGAGAATCCCGTGCTCCGCGCCAATGCCGGTTCCGACCATGATAGCCGTAGGCGTGGCCAAACCCATAGCGCACGGACACGCGATTATAAGAACGGCAACGGTGTTGAGCAAGGCAAACGTGAGAGCCGGAACAGGCCCAAAATCGTACCAAACAACGAATGTGGCAATGGCCAGCATGATGACGATAGGCACGAAGTAAGACGACACAAGGTCGGCCAAACGTTGAATCGGCGCTTTACTTCCCTGCGCCTCCTGCACCAATTTAATGATTTGCGCAAGCATAGTTTCCTGTCCGACTTTCGTCGCTCGAAACGTGAAACTGCCGGTCTTGTTCATGGTGGCTCCTATCACAACGTCCCCGGTGGCTTTGTCGGTTGGCATGCTTTCTCCCGTCACCATCGATTCGTCAATCGAAGATTCCCCTTCAACAATCGTTCCATCAACGGGAATTTTTTCACCGGGACGGACACGAATAACGTCACCAATGATAACCTCATTCATTGGCAGATCAATCTCCTTACCGTCACGCATCACGCGCGCCGTCTTCGCCTGTAAGCCAATAAGCTTTTTTATGGCTTCAGAGGTTCCCGCTTTCGCCTTGGCTTCAAAATATCGGCCAAGCAAAATTAAACCGATAATAATCGTCGCAACGTCAAAGTAGGGAAACGGTTCAATGCCAATACTCTCGACAACGCGCGGAAACACGGTAACAAACGCGGAGTAAACAAATGCAACGGTCGTGCCGATGGCAACGAGCGTGTCCATGTTTGCCGTTCTGTGCTTCAGAGCCGATACGGCGGCTCGATAGAAACTCCATCCGACCCAAAACTGCACGGGAATCGCCAAAAGCATTTGCATCCAAAAATTCTGCAGAATCATTGGCGCCGTATTCATCAAGCCGGGAAAACTGCCCCAAAGAATCAGCACACCCAATACAAGACTGACCATGACTTTGAAGCGCAGGTCTTTGAGCTCCTTTTGCTTTTCTTTCTGTTCTTCGTCTTCGGATTTCATCTCCTCTTGGATCATCGCTTGATACCCCACATTCGATACCGCCGATGCCAAATGCAGATCGGTGACTTTTTGCGCGTCGTAGGAGACGGTAGCTTTTGTCGTCGCGAGATTAACACGGGCCTCCGTGACCCCTTCTACTTTCATCAATGCACGCTCCAAAAGAGTCACGCAGGAAGCACAGTGCATTCCTTTGATGGAAAAAGTCTTTTTCGTTTCCATAGGGCTATTATTTTACGATGATTTTTCCGTGATACATATTCATGCCACAGGCGTAATCAAACTCCCCGCTTTGTTGTGGCGTCAATTCAATCGTAACCTTTTGATTGAGAGGCAGGGACTTGCGAATATGAAAATCCCCAAGCACCACCTCTTCAAGACAGCCGGAAGGATCTTTGCGAATAAAATTTATTTTTGTCGTTTTGCCCTTTGGAATGGAGATAACTTCCGGAGAGTAACCGCCTTCAACGGTGATATCAACAGAACCGCTTACGGCAACTTCCTTTTCTTTTTTCATGAGGAAAAACCAGTACGTAAAAGCCATGCCGGCGATCCCGAATATGGTGACGAGTATTTTGTCCATAGCGCGTGAGGTCAATCGTTATTTTCGTTTAAGCTTGTGCACGTTTATATTTCCTCACTCGCTCTATTCGTCCGGACTTGTTCGAGAAGAGGCTTCGACGTGATAGGTACCCAAGGATTCGATCTCTTGTTTGAACGTCTTCCAATCGAGAGACTCGTCATGTTCTACTTCCGTCTTGCCCGTGTTGAAATCAACATGGCATACACGCACGCCAGCCATCTCACGGCAAACATCTTCAATCAAAATCTTGCACGAACGGCAATGTGTTCCCTGTATCATGAGGGTCGTGTTCATAGTCTAGTTTATGACGTTGAGTTGCGCCATCCGACTTCCCATACTGCATGTGACATTGACCACGCCTGTTTTGGTGGGAGTAAACGAGGCTTTGTTCACACCAACCTTCATGGGAATCGTCACGTTATACTCCGGAATAACCCAAATAGACATACAGCCGCCGAGAGGCACTTTGGCGTCTATGGCAAGATCAACCGGAACCCCTTTCTTGACCGTGAGAATATTTGGATACACGCCGCGCTCGCGTGAGACCTCTATGAACACTTTTTGCGCTTCCACGCAATCGGCAATGGTTGGATCGCAAGCCGCAGGCTTTCGTTCCGACGATGTATCAATCGCCGCGACGACGACACCGGAGGGATTCGGCACAACCGTAAACGCCGCGCCGCGCGTCATCATGCCCATACTGCAGTTGAACGGAATCGTGCCAGTTTCGGTGGGCGTGAACGTGATGGTCGTAATGCCTTCCCGTGAGAGGTACTTGCTTACGCCGAGTGTTGGCATGACAAGCACCTGACCGCATCCAACGGCGTTTCTTCCATCAATGCGCCATTCAACAGGAACTCCCCGTGCCACCGTAAACTTGCTTGGCGAATAGGTGTATCCGCTGACGGTCATCTCCACGACTTGTTTTCCGCCAGATACGCGCGGCGTCAATGCGGCACTCGCTTGTGTGACACCGCCATCTGTTTTGAATGCAGAGGTAAGATCAATGTTGATGCCAGAGAGAGCAAAGCCATTGTTGATGTTGAAGAGAGCGAGCAAGACCACAAGCACGCCGGCGAACTTCAAAAAGGTTCGCTGAAACGCCCCTTTGGCAAAGCTCGTTATGGCGCTAAGGGATATCAACGCCGGAAGTGTTCCGAGCGAGAACACTAGCATGGTCAATGCGCCGACCTTCCAATCTCCGGTTGAAAGAACGTACAGCTGGAGCGCTTGCGTAAACCCGCACGGCAAAAAAAACGTGAGCGCGCCAAGAGTAAACGGAGTGCCTTTGCTGTCTTTTGCGCTCAAATCGTGAATCCAATGACTGACACCTTTTGGCATCTTAGGACTGAATCGTTGCAACGACGGAAAGAGATGAAGCAATTGGAAGCCCAAAAACAGCATCACAATACTCACTCCAATGGTGAGAAAACCATTGAGTTGAGGCGAGAGTGACAGCACAGAGCCTAGTCCGCCCACGGCCGCACCAAAACCGGTGTAGCCAATAACGCGCCCCACATTGAAATAGAGATGGGGTCTGAATTTTTGCCTACCTTCTAATTCCGGATGTGCTTCGTTAAACTTTTCCGCGACCGCAAGCAAGAGTCCTCCCACGACGGCGATGCATGTTGAGACTGCCGCAAAGAGACCTATCAGAAATACCACTCCGTAACTCATCTGCTCGGAAATCGCAAGCGTGGGAACGAGATCGTACTGCCTCAAGAGGTAGTAGGCGGCAACAATCACAAGTACTATGCCGCCTATGTGGAAGTAATCTTTCCGAGAATTTTTTTGCGTCTCCGGAAGGATCGCTTGTTGATGGTTTTGCCAGAGAGCGACACGATAGCCCTCCGATTTCAAAAGACCGTCGAGCGCCTGAATATCCATTTCCGCCGAGCACAAAAGTTCTGCCTTGCCGTTGTAATGGCTCACGTGAACCTTCTCAACACCGGCAATCTTTTTGAACTTTCGCTCAATGAGAACCTCACAACTGGCACAGTGCATGCCATGAATTTTGAGTTTGACTTTCTTGTATGGTTGAGACATAGAGAGAAATGATGAGCGGAAACACAAAATATCTGCGGAATACCTTTCTTATGCAACGTATACATGAAGATCGGGAAAAACCGCAATGACAAAATGGCTTTCTCTTTAGTAAACTTTTGGGTTGAGAATACCTCGAGAAAAAACATCTCGAAGATGGAAGAAAAGTTTGAAGTTCGGATGGTGCCGCACATATAGACGCCAACGTGTCGTATAATATCCGAACCTCATGAGGAGATGGCGTTTGAAAACGAAAACGGCAACGACCATGATGCCAAGGAGAAGAACGATGGCACGCGCGTTCTTCGAGACGGTCATCTCAAACAGGCTCTGCCACTGTAACAGATGTTCGGCAAACGTCATCTGACAAATTTCCACCATACCGGTAAAGAGACACCCACCCATAGCGCCGTCACTGTCTCGCTCCATCCCAGCCATCGCATGCGACGGACCCATCAATACCAACAAAAGAAACGAGATCAATCCAAGGATTATGAAATAACGACCCAATGTTTTTATGGCGATTTCCATTGCGAGCTCCATACTATCACACCGTTGAATGCTTTGAAAGAAGCGAGGCGACGCCAAGCAATCTGACATACCACCGCAGACAAATATGTCATTGCGAATTATACGAAGCAATCTCATTGCTAGCATAAGATTGCTTCACTTCGTTCGCAATGACCGAAAGTGGCGTTCGCAATGACCGAAAGGATGCGCTCGTGAT
>CAYHRP010000018.1:5539-9830 GCA_964359145.1 uncultured Gammaproteobacteria bacterium
GGATGCGCTCGTGATGACCGAAAGTGGCGTTCGCAATGACCGAAAGTGGCGTTCGTGATGACTATACGGTCACATGCTAGAATGCAAACACCTATGCCCTCCATCTTGATTGGTATCGCAGGACCATCGGGTGCCGGAAAATCGTCGTTCTGCAGAAGACTCGAGCAGTCCCATACGAACATCGGGCGCCTGAAGCTCGACGACTTTTTTTGCGATGCGAACGATGTCGGTATCTGCAATGGTTTTCAAAACTGGGACCATCCCTCGTCAATTAACTGGGACGGCCTCATCCGCGCGGCGCGGATTTTGAAGTCAGGCGCAAGCGCTACCGTCCCTCACTACGAACGCGCGCTCAACCGATGTGTAGGAGAAAAATGTCTCCTGCCAAAAGAAATCATTACCATAGACGGATTTCTAGCGCTCCACCATCCGGCACTGCGCGAAATGATGGATATGAGCTTCTTCTTTCGTCTTCCCGAAACAGAACAAATCGCGCGGCGAAAAACGCGCCAACCCTCTGTGCAAGAAGGATACCTGCGCAACGTGATGCTTCCAAACGCCCGCGCATTTGTGATGCCTTCTGCCGTGTATGCCATCCACACCATTGATGCCCTTCTGCCACCCGATACTATTTACGAAAATATCTTGGCACGCTTACAAACACTGCCCATACGCCCCACCACGCGCGAAGAAATAGCACTTCAACCTACACCGACGTTATAAACAGGAGCCTATCCGTGACATGAATCCACTTGAGCGTCACGAGCTGTTTGCGTGCCTCTTTTTCAAAGGTATCTGTTGATCGGGATTTTTTCATCAAAAACGGACGCACTCCCCATTTGATGGCCATTTGGTTTTGTTCGCGCTCGGTCGCAACTGCAATAAAAATCGGGACTTCTGGACGATGCCTGTTCACCAACCGTGCCACATCCCCAAACTGGGTTGCTGTGACTATGACGTCCACGCCGCCACCTTCAAACGCCAAACGTATTTGGTTGGCAATCTCGGCATCTTGTTTGTCGACGCACAGCTCATCTGAACGAATGTCATCGTACACGCTTGCTTCCGTTTCCTCAATCACTTTCGTGAGCGTCTCCACCGCCTTGACCGGATATTTTCCCGTCGCCGATTCCGCCGACAACATAACCGCGTCCGCATGATCAATCACGGCGTTGGCCACGTCTGAAATTTCCGCACGCGTAGCACGCACCTTCTCGCGCATACTCTCAAGCATGTGCGTTGCCACAATCACGGGCTTTCCCGCACAGCGACTCTTGTGCACAATCTCTTTTTGACGAATAGGCACTTCCTCAAGCGGGATTTCCACGCCTAAATCCCCGCGACCAATCATAATCACATCCGATTCTTCTATGATTTCATCCATGCGATGAATTGCATCGGCGCGCTCAATTTTCGCAATAACCTGAATACCAAGCGGCTTCTTTTTCTGACGTTTCTCTTCCCGCCGAATAAGATCGCGCAGTTTTTTGATATCCTCTGCACTGCTCACAAAAGACAGCACCATAAAATCGACTTCTTCACGCACGCCAAACGCTACGTCCTTCTGATCCTTAGCGGTGAGCGCTGACAATCGCACCGCCGAGTCGGGAAGATTGATGCCTTTATGCGACAACAATACCCCTTCCGTCACCACACGCGCCGCGACAGCGTTCCCATGTACGCGCATCACCGAGCACTCAATAAGCCCGTCATCAATCAGAATACGATCGCCCGCACGCACATCGCGCGCAAAGCCGCCGTAGGTCACGGGAATAAGTCGATCGGCCTGCGAATAGGCTTTTGTGCGCGGGGAAAAATGCACCGTGTCATCCCGTCGAAGAGAAATACCTTCGTTCGGAACAATGCCAATGCGAATCTTGGGTCCCTGAAGATCCTGCATGATGCCAATAGGCTTCCCGATTTCAGCGGCCACGTGTCGCAAAGACGACACAAACGCATGGTGTTGTTCGTGTGTACCGTGTGAAAAATTGAGCCGGGCCACATTCATGCCCGCCTTTGCCATACGCTTTTGGATCGCCGACGTGCTGGATGCCGGCCCAATCGTGCACACAATTTTTGTTCGAGACATTTTAGACATAGGAGAAAAGCGGAATGCGTAATCGTTTCGTTACCCCTTCTGCCGTTTGCGAAGCAGAGTGTTGAGCTCCTTTTGAAACGTCTGAACATCCTCAAACGCGCGATATACGCTAGCGAATCGGATGTAAGCCACCTTATCAAAGTTTCGTAAACGAGCCATGACGATGTCGCCTACTTCCGAGCTCGTGAGTTCAGACGCCTTGCGCCGCTGAATGTCTCGTTCGATGGTATAGATAAGCTTTTTCAGTCTCTCTTGCGTGTACGGACGTTTTTCAAGGGCTCGCACGATACCTTTGAGTACCTTGTCTCGTGAAAACGCTTCGCGCCGACCGTCGTTTTTGACAATCGTCAAGTCGAGAATCTCCGCTTCTTCGAGCGTACTGAAGCGAAAGTCACACGACACGCAAGCCCGACGCCGTCGAATGCCCATGCCATCGGCAGACAGACGCGTATCGATGACTTTTGTGTCCTTGTTGCAAATGGGACACTGCATAACCTCTGCCAATTATAGATGTCACCCTATGAAATAGGACTCGAGCTTTCTTGAACATGAGCAAAATCTGCCGCTCTGGAGCGTCAAAAAACCGCAGATGTACTCTCGGTACATTGAGGATTTTTTGACGTGAAGAGCAAAGAGTTTGCCATGTTCATGAATGATGGGGTCCTATTTTATAGGTTGACATCTATACTATCACTTTATACCGTTTACATCATCTTTTTTCGAATGAATGCAGGAATATCTATCGTGTTCTCCTCTTCATCGGCCGCATCCTTCTGTGCGTTTGAAAGCACGGGCTCTTTCATGGCCAGTTCCGCGGAAGATGCGCCCATAAACGTCCCCGATTCATTTGGTACGCGTTTCATGGCAGGAACCGATTCTCGTTCCTCGCGCACGTCTCTCTTGCGATCGTGCGCACGCACGACGGGAGGCGACCATGTTCCGGCGGCCGAAACCACGCTGGTCCCAAAGACCGTCGACGCATGTTCGTGCCCATCAAAACCCGTCGCAACAACCGTGATGACGACTTCGTCATCCAACGTATCGGAAATATTGGCGCCAAAAATGACACGCGCATCGTCATCCGCCGATCCGGTGATGACCTTTGCCGCCTCCGCAACTTCGTGCATGCCCAAATCCGCACTCCCGGAAATGGTGAACAAAATGCCCTTGGCTCCTTCGATGGAGATTTCAAGAAGAGGGCTCGCAATAGCCTGCTTGGCCGCTTCCACGGCGCGATTCTCTCCCGAGGCCCGTCCGATACCCATGAGCGCCGACCCCGATTGGGCCATAATGGCCTTGACATCGGCAAAGTCAACGTTGATGAGACCTGGCATAGTAATCAGTTCCGAGATTCCTTGCACCCCCTGTCGTAGCACATCGTCCACAATCTTGAACGCGTCAATGAGACTCGTTTTCTTATCAATAATCTGAAGGACGCGATCGTTTGGAATGGTGATAATCGTGTCAACATTTTGGGAGAGTTTTTCAAACGCCTCGTCCGCATTGCGCTTTCGTTGCGCTCCTTCAAACGCGAACGGCTTCGTCACAACGGCAACAGTAAGCGCGCCAACATCACGCGCCAGTTTTGCCACATGATGCGCGGCTCCACTGCCCGTTCCTCCGCCTAGTCCGCAGGTGATAAACACCATGTCCGCCCCATTGATCATGTTGCGTATCTCGTTCTGGCTTTCTTCCGCAGCGCGAAAACCGATTTCCGGATTCATCCCTGCCCCAAGTCCGCGCGTGACTGACTTGCCAATGGGAAGTTTTATTTTTGCGAGCGAATGATGCAAGGCCTGCACATCCGTATTGAGCGCGATGAAATCGACGCCCTTAATGCCCCCCTGAATCATGCGGTTCACCGCACTGTTTCCAGCACCTCCAACACCTACGACACGAATGTCGGCAAACGTCTCGATATCCGGCTTGACTTGAGCCATACGATGATTGCTTTGACGCGCGCTCTATGCGCACTATGATTTACAAAGCCTCCTGAATACTTTTTGTGTTCACCATCAGATGTTATGAACACAATCTGTGTACGTGATTATAGCACTTCGAACACAGGGTGCAATGTCCGTCAAGGCCTGCACTTCCAGAAACAAAAAGCGGGCTGTTCAAGCCTACCCAAATAGACGCAGAATACAACCTCACGGCATCAACTCCTTGAGCCAACCTTTTACCATGTGCCCA
>CAYHRP010000019.1:0-4750 GCA_964359145.1 uncultured Gammaproteobacteria bacterium
GCCTCAACCGGTTCTGGCGCGTGTTCCTGCATCTCCATGGCAAGGGCGCCGTCCGGCATCGTCACTTTGCCATTCAAACGGCAACCGGGCGCCATCAGAATCGTGCGCGCTTCCACGTCGCCTTTCACGCGCGCCGACGACGTCAGCTCCAAACGCTCCTCAACGCGCACACTCCCCTTCACTTCGCCGGAGATAACGGCGTTGTTTGCGGAAAGATCCGCGTCAATCATGGCGCGTTCGCCAATCGTCACGTCCCCCGACGCGGCGACACTGCCGCTTACCGCACCATCAATCACAACGTTTCCGTCGCTCGTAAAATTTCCCTCCACTTTGACACCTTCCGCAATAACGGTTTCTCCATGGCCTCCTTTGTTTTTGAGTGACATATTGGGAATAGACAAGTGAAATAGCAGATTACATTTCCTCCAATGGCTCCAAGCCCATCATGCGCAGAGCGTTGCCCAAGGTTATCAAGACCGCGCGGCACAGGGCAAGCCGCGTAGCGCTCACCGCCGGCTTTTCCTCATCAATAATGCGCACGTCGTTGTAGTACGTCGAAAACATTTGGGCAAGATTGAACGCGTAGTTGGGCACATCTGAAAGCGTCAGATGTTGCGCCGACGCGGCAACCACGGACGGATACTGCGCCAGATGTAAGACGAGCGCGCGTTCCGGCGATCCCAGCACCCCGTCATGCATGGCAGGCTCTATACTCGCCTTCGCAAGTAAGCTCGAGATGCGCGAAGTCGTATAGAGCAGGTAGGGCCCCGTGTTCCCTTCAAACGCCACCGCCTCTTCCACCGAAAACGTGAGATCCTTTTTTGGATCCTGTTTTGCCATTGAGTACACAAGCGCCGCGTGAGCCACGGCATGCGCCGCTTTTTCTACGCGCGATGCCGACCAATCCGCATGCTTCTCCCGCGTCTCGTCCGCTGCCACATGCCGCAAACGATCGCGCAACGACTCGTACCGTACGATCGTCCCCTTGCGCGACGACATGGCCCCCTCCGGCAAAGTCACAAAGTTATACGACAGATGCTCATACGGAATCTGCACCCCCATGTGCTTGAGCGTTGCAAACAGTTGACGCATCGCGAGCGATTGCCGCTCGTCGACCACAATCAAACTGCGGTCAAGATCGTAATCCGTAGACTTGCGCATGGCCAGCGCTAAATCCTTCGCGTTATAGAGCAGAGCACCGTCCGATTTAACGAGCAGGTTCACGCCCAAGTCCTCGTCCGACAAATCCACGATAATGGCTCCGTCATTGAGCTTAGCGGTACCGCGCTCCTGCAGATCGCGCACAATCTTCTTCGTGTCGTCAATAAGCTCACTTTCATAATACTGCCTATCTATGGGAAGATGAAACTCCTTAAAAGCCGCGTACAACGCATCAATTGACCATTGCCGCGACTCCTTCCAAAGTTTGTGCCACGGCCCGCGCCCCGTTTCCAGCGAACGCTGAATGGTGGAAATCTCTTCACGCACCGTCTCGTCTTTTTCCGCCGCCTCCCCGGCTTCCACATACAGCTTCTGCAAAAACTCAATCTCGTGCCCGCTCTCCGGCCGCTCGCCTTCGTGCAACGCTTGCATGGACCACACACACTTGGCGACGTTATTTCCAAGATCGTTAATATAGGAAGCCGCCACGACATCGTATCCCACGGCGCGTAAAAGTTGGATTGTCAAATAGCCGACCACAAAATTGCGCACATGCCCAACATGAACATCTTTGTGCGTGTTGGGATTGGCGTATTCGACCATAATCCGCCGACCCTTTCCGAGATTCTGATAGCCGTACCGCTCCTTCGACAGTTCTATGTTCTTGAACACATCACTCGCAAACACATCGAGTTTGAGTTGAATGTTCACATACGGACCGCTCGAGGTAACACGTGCGATCATGCCCTTGGGACCGATTTTCGCCGCAAGTTCAGTGGCGATTTCCGCCGGATTGCGCGAGAGCCCTTTTGCCAACGCAAAACACGGATAGGCAATTTCGCCGATCTCGGTGTCAGGCGGTGTTGTGAGTTCATCAATCGTCGGTGCGTGCACCTTCCCAATGGCGGCCTTAAGCGCCTTGAGCACCTCCTGTTGCACGCGCGTCCACGTGTATTGCGTTGCCATACTTATAGATAGCACTCTATGAATGGAGCTTGCGAAAATGGCGCTTGCCTTTTTGCAGGATTCCGGCACGGGCCGTTTCATCTCCATCGGCAATCACGCGACCATCAAGCTTGACAGCGCCTTGTTTGATTTGCCGGCGCGCGTCCGATTTGGATGAACACATTTTTGATTCAACAAGAACATCCGTCCATATGACACCGTCTTTGAGCAAAAACGACTCGGCTTCCTCGGGAATTTCCTTTCTCGAAAATACCGACTCAAAGTATTGTTCGGCGCCAATCGCCGCTTCGTTGCCATTGTAGATACGAACGAGTTCGTGCGCGAGTTTCATTTTTGCCGCGCGCGGATCGTCTTCAAGCTGCAGTTTCAAGGAGGCAATACTGCCAAGCTCCATCGGCGTCACCATTTCAAACGCGCGCCAAATCACGTCGTCCGGAAGCGTCATAACTTTGCCAAATAAATCCTCGGGCGCGGCATCTATGTTGATGGCGTTCCCTTCACTCTTGCCGATTTTCCGTCCAGACGCATCGGTAAGCAAGTGCAGGGTGAGCACGCCCTTGTTTTTGTTCTTCATTTTTTTCATGAGTGTGCGCCCCGCGAGCATGTTGAATGTCTGATCCGTGCCGCCAACTTCCACGTCCACGTCCATCGCCACCGAGTCGTCCCCCTGCATGAGCGGATACAAAAACTCGTGCAGACCTATAGGATGTCCTCCTGTTATGCGCTTCTCGAACATGTCGCGCTCAAGCATCTGCTGAACCGTGAAGTGGGAAGCAAGCCCGATGACATCGGCAAAGCTCATTTTGGCAAGCCACTCGTGATTTGATTTAACCGTGATAGGATTTCCCGGCACATCAAAAATGGCTTTCGTTTTTTTTACAAAGCCTTTGGCGTTGCGGCGTGTTTCCTCAAGCGTCATCGGTTTGCGAGTGTCCGCTTTCCCCGACGGATCGCCGAGCGTCGCGGTGAATGTGCCCATGAGCACGATGACTTCGTGCCCAAGTTCTTGAAACTGCCGCAGTTTCCACATCCACGCCGTGTGGCCAATGTGCACATCGGTCGTTGTTGGATCCCAGCCTGTATACACACGCAGTCTGCGTCCGCTCATGAGCTCGGTGCGCAACCACTGTGCATCAGGATACACCGCATCCACGCCGCGCGTGAGCAGTTCGTCGATTTTTTTTGTATCGGTTACAATTTTTTTTTGAAACATATAGAGCCACTCTATTCGAGTTCTTTGAACAGTTGCTTAAGGGTCACGGATTTGCGGCGCGCATCTTCCACCTTTTGCTCTAGTGATTTTTGCACGGCAAGCGGCGCGTTCGCGACAAAATGTTCATCTTGCAGTTTGATGAGCTGTTGCAAAACGTAGGTCTCGCTTTCCACAAGCTCTTTTTGAATCCTGTTCCGCTCCGCGTCAATGTCAATGGCGTTGTGGAGAGCAACGGACACGAAACTATCGGTCAAAAAAGAGCGTTTCACGATTGCGGTGTCTCTTGTCGATTCACTCATGAGTGTGCCATGCCCCATGTCTTGGATATACGCATGCTCTGTATCCGTTATTTCGGCAACAAAGGAACCAGAGAGAAAAAACTTGAGTCGCACCTTTGGAGGCGCATGAAAATCCGCTCGTACCGAACGTAACGCCGCGATAACACGACGAACATTTTCAAAATGTATTTTTCCCTCTTGATATTTGTTGATATCGTGAGTCTTTGGCCACAACTGAATCATGAGCGGATCCTCGTCAACGAGCTCCCATAGTTTTTGTGTCACAAACGGCATGAACGGGTGCCAGAGTTTGAGCAACGTTTGAAAAACAAAGAGCAGAACGGCGTCCGTGTGTGACTGCAGAGCAACATCCTTCCTTTGCGTTTTCGATACTTCAACATACCAATCCGCAAAGTCATTCCACGTAAAGTCACGCAGAGTCTCCCCCGCCGCCGAAAACGCAAACACAGGCGCGTCGAGTTTTTCCGTGACGTCGCGCACCACCGCTTCAAGCCGCTCCAAAATCCACGCGTCTGCCGCCGTCTTCGGTTCAGGTCGTTCGTCCACACGCCGTATTTCGCTCACAGTCGTCAGTACATAGCGCCCAATATTCCACAATTTGTTTGTGAAGTTGCGAAAACCAGCGATGCGTTCCTCGGGCAAATTCAAATCGTTGCCGGGCGTTGAACCAATAACCAGCGACAACCGCACCGCATCCGTTCCGTAGCGCGCAATCATATCTAACGGATCAATAATGTTGTCGAGCGACTTGGACATTTTGCGCCCCTCCCCATCGCGCACCATCCCGTGAAGATACACATAACGAAACGGCACCTCGCCCACACAATAGGTGGACATCAAAATCATCCGCGCCACCCAAAAGAAGATGATGTCGCGCCCCGTTTCAAGGAACGTCGTCGGATGATACGCGTTCAAGTCTGGCGCAGTCTCGTTTGGCCATCCGAGCGTTGAGAATGTCCACAAGCCCGACGAAAACCATGTGTCGAGCGTGTCCTCGTCCTGCACCCAGCCCTCACCCTCGGGCGGCTCGATACCAACATGCACCTCCTCGCCTTTAAACCACGCGGGGATGCGATGGCCGTACCAAAGTTGGCGCGAGATGCACCAGTCG
>CAYHRP010000019.1:4850-9672 GCA_964359145.1 uncultured Gammaproteobacteria bacterium
AAACCACGCGGGGATGCGATGGCCGTACCAAAGTTGGCGCGAGATGCACCAGTCGCGCAAGTTGTCCACCCAATGAAAATACGTCGTGTTGAATTGCTCCGGAATTATATCCACGCTCCCCGATTTCACGGCGTTCTGCATAAGATGCTTGAGCGTAACCGTGTCGCCGTCTTTCAGGCCGCTCATCGGCGCGCGCTTTGAAGCGCGAAACACAAACGGTTTGTTCACATCAATGAACCACTGCCGTTTCGGCAAAGGTTCAATCACCTCACCCGTGCGTTCCGCGGTAGAGACGTTCTGCACAATCTCTTCTTCACCAAGCAAGAGATTGTTCTCCTTGAGCCACGCGACGACGCTCGCGCGCGCGTCGCGCACCGACATCCCCGCCACCAGCGAACCGGCCGCGTCCATCATGTGCGCGCTCTCGTCTATGATCTGCACCATGGGCAAGTCGTGACGCACTGCCATGTCAGCATCCGTTACCGAGTGCGCCGGCGTTACGCCAAGTGCTCCCGTACCAAACGTATTGTCGATGGACTCGTCGCCTATCACGCGCAGATGCAACTTCGCCCCCGCAAACACCACGTCATATTCACGACCGATGTATTTTTTCCACTTACTCTTTGGGTGCACCGCTATTGCCGTGTCGCCGACCTTGGTCTCTGGCCGCGTCGTGGCAATCGGAATTGGCACGTCCTTGCCATACTGAAACGTGTAGAGCGTCGCACGGCGTTCCATGTGTACAATCTCGTCGTCCGAAATCACGGTCTGCCCCTTGGGATCCCAGTTCACGACACGATACCCGCGATAGATAAGCCCATCGTCGTACATGCGCTTGAAGCACGTGCGCACGGCAAGGTTACGCGCGTTGTCGAGCGTAAAGGCTTCACGCGACCAGTCAACCGAGCACCCCATCTTTTCAATTTGATGACGAATGGTCGCACGACTTTCTTCTACAAACGCGTCCACACGCTCTAAAAACGCCTCGCGTCCAAGATCGTGGCGTGTCTTCCCCTCCTCCTTTGCCAAGATTTTTTCCACTTTCACTTGCGTCGCAATAGCGGCATGATCAGTTCCCGGAAGCCAGAGCGTTTTTTTTCCGCGCATGCGCTGAAAGCGTACGACGATATCTTGGATGGCGAGCATCACCGCGTGCCCGATGTGCAGCGTCCCCGTGGCGTTTGGCGGCGGCAAAATGACCGTGAACGGTTCGTCACGGTTTCCGGGAAGTTGATCGGGATTGTACAGCCCGCTGTCGCGCTCCGCTTTGGCTATGGCGTCCTCGTATTCCTCCGCAACGTACGCCTTCGGAAGTTCTAACATAGTGAGAACCATAGTATCGAGAATCTTCCAAATCATCAAGCCTTTTCCCTGTGTATCTTGATGCGTTCGGTGAGCGCTTGAATCACGTGCATCTCGGCTTGCGGAAGTGACTTGTCGGTCATACAAATGCGCGCGAGCTGCCGCGTACCGACCGGCTTGAGCGTCACCGAAAGCGCGAGACTGTCAAACGGCTTGAGCGCAGAGATGAGCCCGCACACATGTTTGTCGCGATCCTCGTACAACAGCGCAACGACTTGCGCTTCTGGCGCGTTTTGTATGAGCTCTTCAATCACATCGGGGAGCGCCTCTTCATCCGCGCCCGCCATGGCGAAGTCTTGCTGTGTCAGAAGACTCCACACGAGTTTGACGCTCGTGTCTTTTTTGAGGCGGGCGAGCGCACGACCCCACAGGCGCAGAGTCTCCACCGACCGTGTACGATACAGTGCGTCAACAATCTCGGCGCGCCGCGCGCCGTGCTTCACCAGTTGACTCGCGCGATTCAGCGTCATCGGCGTAACGTTCGGCGTTTTGAAACTCTTGGTCTTGGCAATCATCCCCGTCATGAGCAACGTTGAGAGCTCCTCCGTCAATTCGATCTCCTTATTCGACAGCACGAGCGTGAGTAAAACCTCGCCGACACTTGAAGTCGTAACGTCCACGAGATTCACTTGCCCAAAGTGCTCGTTTGCCGGTACATGATCAATGTTGATAATGGGCGACGCGTAAAAGAAATCCGTGTGTTCCAAAAAAAGAATGCCAAGCGCGTCCAAATCTTGAGCACCAAGCACGATGATAAGATCGTACTTATATGTGCCCGTGCGCGTTTTGAGATCGTCCGGCGTCCACGTTCCCTGTTGCGGCGTGAGATACACCGAAAGCCAACCGTCTTTCACGTCGTAAGAGAGTTCGCCAAGCGCCGTTTTGGCAACATTTACGTCGATGACAAATTTGCGCAAAGCTCCAAATCGCGGGGCAACTCGAGGTCTGTTTTTGAGAAACGCAAGCGAGGAAGGCGCAGAATCGGCCGCCACAATGTCGAGCGTCTTGTGGAGATGCTCGGCCATACGCGCGAGAGCAAACGCGCTTGCAAAGCCATCCGCTCCGGCACCGGACGGAAGCACAACCACCGGACGATGGCTGTGTTCAAGCATCTGCCAAAATTGGGTATGAAGTGGGAGAGCCATGGGAAAGCAAAAAAGCCAAAGGGGCCGACAAGCAACGCGCCACTGTAGCGCGCGCAATGCCGCGCGTCAAGATAAAGCACAAACCTCACCATTTGGCGAGGATGTTTGGTAGTGCATATTAAACACAGTGCGAACCGAATTTGAAAACAGGATTTGAGCAGATGATTGCAGCGGCTGACGCCGCCGACACGCACTGCGGGCGGGGCGATTCACCCCCCTGACCTCTTTTCTCGCCCCGCTCGAATGGCGCGCGGGACAAACCGCGGGCGCACACGAAATCAAACGGCGCGGGGCGCGGACTACAGCCAATCCTTTGGGCTCGCCAACCGTTCTTGTGGCAACTCCTTTTCTATTCCCTCAATGCCCTCTATACTCCATTCTAGCCACTTTCTCCATGCCTGCTCTACTTTAGGCTTTCGTTCTTTCCAATTCGTTATAAACCGTTCTACTGCCTGGTGAGTTCTCTCCTCAATTTCTTCTTCCGTACATTTCCTTCTTTCTTCCTTGTTATATGCCTGTACACGAAGTCCTTTAGAATCAACCTCTCGAAAATACCATTCGTTTTTGGCTCTTTCCAAGAGCTCCGCTGTTGTTGGGACTTCGGATGTATATGACACAAGTCCTCTTCCGGGGCCATCTAAAACCTCCATTAAAATCGGGTCCATAGTATGAAGTTTTCCATTCGCTATTCCATCCGCTACTTCGCTCGCTGCCTCACTCGAAGAATGATTTGGAGAATTTCTATTGCTAATGTCTATTAAAGGTTCCATCTCCTGATATTTTATTGGATCTTTTTTGTTAAGTCCTCCCAGGCGCCCTTCGCTCTCCACTGTGCCGCTCTCACTCATTTCAAAAAGTTTATGATCAATCAAACTGCGAATATATGCCAACTTAATAAATGCGCTCTGCCAGTTTTTATGTTCCGCTTCTCCTTCGGCAACTTCAGAAGACGCTTCGACAATCAACTCGGCATTGTTTGCTCTCAACCACGTAGAGACGGGTTGTGTTTTTTGTCCATGATGGTAAGTACTGGTACACAACATGAAAGGAATACGACGGGATCGCGCTTCTCGCACGAGTTTTACGCCACCAACACCTTCTGCCCAATTAAGTTGTTCTTGTAGATTGTCCCTTGGCGCTGGTGTGACCGGATCTGGTGACCCACCTTCACGATCTGGAAAAAATATGTCAGAAATAATGCCATCGTATTGTTCGGTATCCAATGCCTTCTTCGCATCATCAAAAGTAGAAACAAAATGTGCCTCAAAATCAGCGCCAGCTTTTACTCGTCCATCTATAAATCTTCTCACCTCCTCGAGGTGGTTTTGATCGTCTTCGATGATGAGAATTTTTTTGAATGACATATTTTTACTTAAAATTTGGTGAGTTCCTTCGTCCGTTCCCGCACGCCATTCGAGCGGGGCGAGGAAAGAGGTCAGGGGAGTGAATCGCCCCGCTCGCAGTGCGTGTCGGCGGCGTCAGCCGCCGCAATCATCTGCATCTGCTCAAATCCTGTTTTCAAATTCGGTTCGAACTATGTTTAATATGCACTACCAGTTGCAACAAGTCAAATTTTGACTTGTTGCAACTGGTAGGCCCGGCAGGACTCGAACCTGCGACCACCGAGGTATAAGCTCGGCGCTCTAACCAACTGAGCTACGGGCCCGCGACCATTGATATGCCGTTGATGCCGCGCTGAATATAGCCCGAATAGCGTACGATTTCAACTGCACACAGAGGCATTTGAAAATAAAGACGCGCGCTTCTGCTATACTGACCTTATCTATGCTCGCACAAGCTGGAACACTCGTCGTCATTCTAACCATCCTGTGGTTTTTGGTGTATTGGATTTTTGGCGGCATCGTCTTTATGATTATCGGCCTCGTGCGTCCAGGGCGCATGAGGCGCGTGCGTTTTAGCTGTCTCTATACCCTCATCGCCGCGCTTACGGGATATGGCGCCGCGCGACTTGGCGTTTACTGGGCCGCGCAAGCGAGCGGAACGCTCCCCGACACCACTTCGGTGGAAGATGTTGCGTTCTTGCTCGGAAGTTTGGAATTCGTTGGTATCTTGCTCGGACTTGCCGTTGGGTTCGCCGTGGTATTCATCGCAGGATGGATCATTATGCTCCTTTCGCGCAGTTATGAGCCCACGTGGTACGACCGCGGACAAGAACCCGTTGACGATAAGCGTTTCCACTGATACATTCTCGTCGCCATTCGCCCTTCGTCGTGCAAAATAGACAGACATCATGCGCGTATAGCTCAGTTGGTTAGAGCGCCACATTGACATTGTGGAGGTCCGTGGTTCGAGTC
>CAYHRP010000020.1:0-9564 GCA_964359145.1 uncultured Gammaproteobacteria bacterium
ATGAACGACGATCCGCGCATCAATCTCCTCCAAGATCACTTTGATCTGCATCCGGATCCTTCACTTACCCCGTGGAAACTGGGGTCGTATTTCTTTGTGACCATTCTCGTCGGTATGTTCGTCGGCATCGGGTTTTCGTTTGCCATGACACGCGCCAACTGGTCAGAAATCAGTCAGGATTCATCGCGGGGATTCTTGCAGTCGGTCGCTTCCTTTGTCACGAGTGGCGATCGTCCGCTCGATGGCGAATCGGAAGGACGCATCAACGTTGTCGTACTGGGCGTCGGAGGCGAAGGGCACGACGGACCCGAACTCACCGATACCATTATCTTCGGCTCGTTCGACCCGTCCACGGACCGCGTGGGACTCATGTCCATTCCGCGCGATCTCACCATTCCGATGAATGAACATGGCTGGCGCAAAATCAATCATGCAAATTATTTTGGCGAATTGGAAAACCCGGGAAACGGAGCCGCGTATGCCGCGCAAGTGATTGGCGACGTGCTCGACCAAGACGTGCACTATTATGTCAAGGTGGATTTTCATGGGTTTGAGGATTTTATCGACGCGCTCGGCGGCGTGGACGTGTACGTAGAGAGCGGGTTTGTTGACCCCGCCTATCCGACCGACGATTATCTCACGCGCACGGTACGGTTTGAGGAAGGATGGCAACACATGGACGGTGATACCGCACTCGTGTTTGCCCGTTCACGCCATGGCACGAACGGTGAAGGATCAGATTTTGCGCGCGCCAAACGACAGCAAAAAATCATCCTCGCGGTAAAGGAGCGGCTCTTTTCATCTGCGACGGTCCTCAATCCCGCGCGCATTGGCGAACTCATCAAAGCCGTGTCGGACAATGTACAAACCAATTTGTCGACATGGGAGATGATGCGTTTGGCGCGCTATGCAAGCGAAGTCAAACAGGACCAGATGCAACATGTCGTGCTCGATACGAGCCCCGACGGGCCACTCTATGAAACGACCCTCAACGATTCCTACGTCATCTTGCCAAAGAACGACGATTGGGCGCGCATTCAAAAGCTCGCCGCGCGATTGGTTGAGCCGGAAGGCACCGCGTCGTCCTCGTTTGCATTCATCCCAGCCGAACATCCGAGCGCGAACGTCCGCGTGTCCATTGAAAACGGCACGTCCATCAACGGATTTGCGTTTCGCGCGTCCCAGTTGCTCGAAAGCCAAGGTTTCCGCATCGAAAGCGTCGCGAACGCTCCCACGCGTGATTTTACGCATACAATCATCTACGATCTCTCGGGCGGTGCCTATCCCGCCGAGCTCAAAGCCTTGCAGGAATACTTGAAAGCGGACGTCGCGACCACCGTCACAGGTTGGCTGTTTTCCGACAACATCACTCCGCGCACCATCACCCTTGATGACGAAGGGCTTGCGAACGGACGCGCGAGCGAATACGTCGATTTCTTGATCATCCTTGGACAAAGTTCGTCCTATCTGGTAAGGCAATAGTGTAGATATCACCCTATGAAAGCTATTGCATCGAATCTTCCAACCGTGGCGCTTGTTGGGCGAGCCAATGTGGGGAAGTCAACGCTCTGGAACCGTCTGACGGAGACGCGCGGCGCGATGGTTTCGGCCATCGCCGGCACCACGCGCGACCGCAAAGAAGCGCCCGTGCTCTGGCGTGGAGCGCAGTTTCGTTTAATTGACACGGGCGGACTCGATCATCCGCACGGCGACACGTTCGTCGAGGAGGTGGAAGGACAGGTGGGCATCGCCATACAAGAAGCCGACGTCGTTTTGTTTGTCGTCGACCTCCAAGAGGGTGCGTTGGCGCAGGACAGAGACATCGCGTCCCGTTTACAGCGCATCGACAAACCGGTGATTCTTGTCGGCAACAAATCCGATAAAAACACTACGGCGGCCTTGGACGCAGAGTGGTATAATCTTCCGTTCAACGCGCCGCGTCCCGTGAGCGCCATTCGCGGCAACGGCCTCGGCGATCTTTTGGATGAGATTTATGAAACGCTTGAGCGCATGGGCAAACCGCCCCTTGCCTGGAGTGAACCGCATCCCATTCCGCGCATCGCTATCGTGGGGATTCCGAATGTCGGCAAGTCGTCCATCGTCAACGAAATCTTGGGCGAGCATCGGTTTATCACGTCTCCTGTGGCTCACACCACGCGCGAAGCGAACGATACGCTCGTCGAGTTTGATAAGCGCGAATACCTGCTCATCGACACCGCCGGCATTCGGCGTCAAGCGCGTGTGCAGGCCGGCATTGAACACGCGGGCGTGCGCCAATCGCTCGAGCGTCTGCGCCAAGCCGACATCGTAGTGCTGGTGCTCGACGCCGGCAAGGCCATCGACACGCAGGAGCAAAACTTGGGTCGTCTCATTCGTGAAGCCGGGGTCGGCTGCGTCATTGCGCTCAACAAATGGGATCTTGTGCGCGAGAAAAATACCTCAACCGTGCACGAGGTCGAGCGCGATATTCGCCGTCACCTTCCCCATCTGCGCTACGCTCCCATCTTGACGATCTCCGCAAAAGAGCGTATGCGCATCCACAAGCTCTTCGGACTGTTTGATACAATCATG
Organism: uncultured Gammaproteobacteria bacterium; assembly: GCA_964359145.1. Lineage (GTDB taxonomy): Bacteria > Patescibacteriota > Patescibacteriia > UBA9934 > UBA11717 > 2-02-FULL-53-10. The sequence goes on from CAYHRP010000020.1 coordinate 2,572, forward strand.
GAGGAGCGCAACCGTCGCGTAGAGCAAACGGAGCTTGAGCGTTTCCTGCACCAGACTGTCGCACGGCATAAGCCGTCGCGCGGCAAAGGCGTCGCGCATCCCACCGTACTTGACTTTAGACAAACCGGCGTTCGACCGCCGACGTTCGGCCTCCTGGTGAAAGGTCGGCGCACGGACGTTCTTCATCCATCCTATGTCCGATTTTTGGAAAACCGTCTTCGCGAAACATTCGGGTTTGGCGGAACGCCCATCGAAATCCGCTCCATCGCCGAAAAGCCATCCTGACAGATGGCTTGTTGTCGGACTTGGCAATCCTGGTGCGGAGTTTGAACACACGCGACACAACGCAGGGTTTTTGATTGTCGACAAGATGGCCGACACTTGGAAGATGCAAAAGAAGGCGCAAGCGCTCGTAGCCAAGCATGACGAAAATACGTTTGCCAAACCACAGACGTTCATGAACCGCTCCGGCGAGAGCATACGCGCGCTTGCCGATTGGTTTGATGTTCCGGCGATGCGCGTCGTCATCATCCATGACGATGCCGACTTTCCGTTTGGGGAGGTGCGCGTCAAGTTTGGCGGAGGCACGGCAGGACACAACGGCCTCAAGTCCATCGTCGCGCATCTTGGCACGGAAAGCTTTTGGCGCGTGCGCGTTGGCATCGGACGCCCGCTAAACCCCCAAGCGCCCCTCGACCGCTACGTACTCGAACGCTGGACGCCGGAACAATCGGCAGATTTTCCGCGCATCGCACAGCACGCCCGCGCGGAAGTCGCGCACATCATCACAAGCGACAAACAAAAGAAATGATATGTTTGGATATGTCATCTTAGGAGAAAATCTCAAGGTGCTAAAATCAATCCCTCAAAATTCCGTTTCTTTAATTTATATAGATCCTCCATTCAACACGGGAAAAACGCAGTCTCGAAAACAGCTCAAAACCGTCAGAGATGCAAATGGCGATCGTGTCGGCTATAAAGGCATGACCTACAAAACAACTATTTTAGGCGAGCGATCCTACAAAGATGCTTTTGATGACTACATGGGATTTCTAGAGCCCCGCTTGAGGATGGCTTACGACATGCTCAAGACAAACGGCAGTCTTTACTTTCATATCGACTATCGCGAAGTACACTATTGCAAAATTCTTCTCGACCGCATTTTTGGACGAGAGTGTTTTCTGAACGAAATTATTTGGGCCTACGATTACGGCGCACGAACAAAAAAGAAATGGCCGTCAAAACACGACAACATCCTTTGGTACTGTAAGAATCCAGATGACTATCTATTCAATTACGATCAGCTGGATCGAATCCCGTACATGGCCCCAGGACTTGTTGGACCGGAAAAAGCGGCAAGAGGTAAGACGCCAACGGATACATGGTGGCATACGATTGTCAGTCCAAATGGCAAAGAAAAAACTGGCTACCCGACACAAAAACCATTGTCTATCATCAAACGCATTATCACGGCCTCATCGAATCCTGGTGATGTCGTTTTAGATTTCTTTGCTGGAAGCGGCACAACCGGTGAGGCCGCGGCTCAACTCAACAGGGATTTCATTCTCATAGACAACAACAGAGAGGCATTTGATGTTATGAAGAAGCGACTCGCACGATACGACAACACAACATTCTTTAACGGAATATGCCGACACAAACTATTTCACTGCGCGACCAGAGGTATCCCGCACTCCTGAAAGAAATCCACGACCCGCCCGCGCGTATTTTTGTGCGCGGAGAACTGCCGCCGCCTGACGCTTTGTGCGTAAGCGTGGTTGGCACGCGACGCATGAGCGCGTATGGCGCTCGCGTCGTACAGCTGTTGGTGCCGCCACTGGCACGCGCCGGTGCCATCATCGTTTCCGGCCTTGCCTTTGGCGTGGACGCGGCGGCGCACGAGGCGGCGCTTGCCGCCGGCGGCCGTACTGTAGCCGTACTCCCGGGCGGCATTGACGACATGTCCATCGTGCCGCGTCATCATCTTGGCCTGGCGCAGAACATCGCCTCAAATCGTGGCGCTCTCCTGTCGGAACATCCCGACAAAACACAAACGCACGCCGGTTCGTTTCCCGTGCGCAACCGCATTATTGCCGGTTTGAGCCGCGCCACACTCATCGTCGAAGCGACCTCCAAATCCGGCACCACGCTCACCGCACGCTTAGCGATGGATGAAAACCGCCTTGTTCTCGCCGTCCCTGGACCCATTGATCAGCTCGGCTCGGAAGGACCGCATCGCCTCATCAAAGACGGCGCCATCCCTATCACAAGCGTTGATGATCTTTTTCAAGCGCTCGATCTCAAACAGCTCACGCTCGACCTTCCTGCCGAAAGCCCAGAACAAGCTGCCATCCTCTCCACGCTCAAGCGCGAGCCTCTTTCGGTTGACGCGCTCGTAGCACTCACGTCGCTGCCGACGGCGAACGTTCTCGCTACCCTCACCGAACTGGAGCTCCAAGGCCGCGTAATAACTGAAGACCGTCAGACCTATTCCCTCTCGTCGGTTTGACAATCTTGGAAGCGCTCTGCATTATGGGGCGAGTTTTGAAAAACACGCTCCATCTTGATACACAATACATGATACCCAACAAACGTCTCGTCATCGTTGAGTCTCCCACAAAAGCCAAGACCATCAAGCGCATGCTTGGTGACGCTTTTGACGTGGTGTCATCGTTTGGCCACATGCGCGACCTGCCAAAATCTAAAATTGGCGTCGACGTGGAACATGACTTTGAACCCAAATACGTTATCCCTCCGGACAAACGCAAACGTGTCAGCGAACTTAAAGCGGCTGCCAAAACCGCAAACGACATTTACATCGCTACGGACGATGACCGCGAAGGCGAGGCTATCGCATGGCACATTGCGCATATCCTCAAAATCAATCCCAAGACCGCCAAGCGCATCGTGTTTCACGAAATTACCAAGCGCGCGATTGACGAGGCCATGGCGCATCCTCGCGCCATTAATCTCGATCTGTTTCAGGCACAGCAAGCGCGTCGCGTGCTCGACCGCCTTGTCGGCTACACCCTTTCGCCGTTTTTATGGAAAAAGGTCGCGCGCGGACTTTCCGCCGGCCGCGTGCAATCCGTCGCGATGCGCTTTGTGGTAGAACGCGAGCGCGAGCGCCAAGCATTCGTGTCGGAGGAATATTGGTCGCTCGACGCCATCTTCACGCACGAGAACATCCCGTTTGACGCCAAGCTCGCCGCCTTTGAAGGAAAAAAGGTCGGCAAAATGGACATCAAAACCGAACGTCAAGCGCGCGAAATGACGACCGCACTCCGCACGGGCGCGTATCGCGTTTCCTCCATCGAGACGAAGGAGCAAACCAAACAGCCAAAGCCGCCGTACAAGACATCCACGCTCCAACAAGATGCCAACAACAAACTGCACATGAGTTCCAAAAAGACGATGCGTGTAGCTCAACAGCTGTACGAAGGCGTGGCGCTCGGAAAGGAAGGCATGACGGGACTCATCACGTACATGCGTACGGATTCGCTCAATCTCGCCGATACGTTTTTGGAGGAAGCACACGCGTACATTACCTCGGCATTTGGCGACATATACCGCGCGCCGCAAATGCGCCGCTTTAAAACGACCGCCAAAGGCGCGCAAGAAGCGCACGAGGCCATTCGTCCCACAAGCGCCGCGCGTACGCCCGAATCCGTCCGCGCGCATCTTGATGACGCGCAATACAAACTCTACGATTTGATTTGGCGCCGCGCAGTCGCCTCGCAAATGATGCCCGCAACGGTACGCAAACAAAGCGTGGACGCGGAAGGAGCGCACGGCGTGTTTCGCGCAAGCGGCAGTGTCATCGTGTTTGACGGATACATGAAACTGTATCCGGACGCCTCAAAGGAGACACTCCTGCCCGCACTGAAAGAGCAGGACGCCATCGAACTGTCCGCGCTCACGCCAACCCAGCACTTTACCGAGCCACCAGCGCGTTACAGCGACGCCACGCTCGTCAAAACGCTCGAAGAGCACGGCATCGGGCGCCCATCTACATACGCACCGACGATCTCAACCATCATCGACCGCGGTTATGTGGAACGCGACCTGAATAAAAAACTCGCCCCAACAGACATCGCGTTTGTCGTCAATGATTTGCTCGTCGAACATTTTCCGAATATCGTAGATAAAGAGTTCACGGCAAACATGGAAGAGGGTTTGGATCTCGTTGAAGAAGGAGCGCGCGACTGGGTGCCACTCGTGCGTGACTTTTTTGAGCCATTTCAAAAACGCATTCAAGAAAAGGAGCAAGAAGTGAACAAGAAAGAGCTCACCGAAGAGAAAACCGATGAACTCTGCGAAAAATGTCACAGCCCGATGATCATCAAGCTTGGGCGTTTTGGAAAATTCATGGCGTGCTCAAACTATCCCGAGTGCAAGCACACGATCGCTCTCAACAAGGACGGCACGAAACAGGAACTGCAGGAGCCGCAAGTGCTCGGTAACGATTCTGCGACAAAAAAAGAAGTCTCGTTGCGCCGTGGCCGTTTTGGTCCGTACATTCAGCTTGGCGAAGAAGAAGAGGTGGACGGCAAAAAGCAAAAGCCCAAGCGCGCGAGCCTTCTGCGCGGCATGACGCCAGAGGATGTAACGCTTGAGATAGCGCTCGCACTCCTCTCGCTTCCGCGTATACTCGGCGCCTATCAAGATCAAGAAGTCACCGCGCAAGTGGGGCGCTTTGGACCCTACATCGCGTGCGGCGATGAGTCACGCAGTATTCCCGCAAAGTCGCCGTTCACTGTTTTAGATATCACGCTTGAACAAGCCGTGGAGCTTTTGAAAAAGCCAAAGCGTTCACGAGGGAAAAAAGCATAGGTGTAAGAAGTGGTGTTGGTTTTTTATTTCCGCTTTTCCATCAGAATTTCTCTTGACTTTTCTTCCACAAAAGACCATACTCGCGGCGGAGAATGGTCATTACAATGGAACCCTCGACAAGAACGAGAAGTCCAGTTGACTTGGCACTGCCGAGCCTCCTGCTTCCCGTGATTGATCGCGGGAACAAGGCTTGGGCACTTTTGACCGCTGTAGAGCGAGAGTTGATTGAGGCATTAGAAGACGGAACGCGAGTGATGCTTGCAGATCCGTCAAAAGCCTTAGAGCTGATCTTCCAACCGCTCGCAAGACAGTATGCGACCGACGTTGAAAAGACGGAGCGTGCTTACGAGACGCTCGCGGAGATGTTCCGCATTTTGGCGCACGGATTGAAGTGCGATCTACGCCGCTCGATTCGGCGTTTGGTTGACCCCGCGTATCACGCGGTGGCCATGCCCATAACAGGCATTGGCGACAGCGCCGTGAAGATCCGTGTCGCCGCGTTTCCGACAGAGACACCTGCAACGCCAGAAGATCAGCGTCGCGCCTACGAAGCGCGGTTGATCTTCTTCATGGCGATGCAGACGCTCGAGATTACCTTGCGCGACGACCCCGAATTCCGCGCGCGGCTCATGGAGAGCATGCGCACCGTAACGGATGAAATTGATTTGCTCGATGACACCGACGTCAGTGACGTCGCAATGCCCGTGCCAGAGAACGAAGTCGCCCTTGTGCGCTCGTTCTTTGAAGGCCATCAATTGATGGCGGGTGATTGGACGCGCACGTCCATCCCCGTCACTCTGTCGACCGTACTGGAAGGTCGATTCATGCGCAAGAGCGACCTCACATCCACGCTCAACGAGCGCGTGGAGCGCCTTACAGGATGCGCTGTCACAATCCCATGGAGTGGTCGCAATGTGCGCGCACTCGTTGTGATGCGCGTCAAGGGCGCCCTCTCACGATGGTTCAAGTACTGCGCAAAATCGCAGTCGAGCCGGACGTATACGCCGGACGCCATCGGTATTCGGATCATCGTGTCCGACGAGGATTTTGATGACATGGGCGTGTGGGTACACATGACCCTTGGTGCCACGCCGTCCGGGCTCTCCGCAGTCACGCGGCCGGGACGTCCGGGGCAAAGCGGCGAGCACACGGCCTCTCGCAGTCCGTTTGCGTCAAGTCGCTTTCGCGCGCACCGCGTCCACACGATCATCGCCGGCCACCTGGCCGAGATTCAGGTGCTCCCTGTCTCGGTGGCCGCAAACGTGCTGTTTTGCATCGGAGACGAGAACGACCGATGCTTTGCTCTACGTCGGTTTCAATCGTTTCTGCCAACCATCCGACCGCCAGCCTTGTTTGGCGTCGAGTGGAATAACTCGCTCATTCGAATGAAGAACTGGAGGCACACCATGCAGACGCTGAAGCGAGAGCTGAACATCTAGACCGGCCCTGTCGAACCTCGACGGAGCCGGTCTTGTTATTGGGACCTCTCTAAAAGTCCCTATTTACCTTTTTTGCCGTCTCCTTTATCGTAATCTGGAAGCAATTCCCCCAGAGTTTCCGTCGTGTCAACTTTTTTATGAAACCAACTGAACGGCGGATACCCTCCGCCCCATTCTTCCATGGCCGCGCTCATGCGAATGATCGGATCGAAAACACGGCCAAAGAAATTGCCGAGCTTTCGCATACGCTCCCCAAAACCAAGCGCCGTTCGATTCCAGTCGGACACGAGCTCGTTTGCGAGCCATCCGCTAGATGACGATGCGGCTTTTCCCGCCGTGCGGGCCGCTGATTTCACCGCACGTTTTGCCGCCCCTCCTGTTCGTCTTGCCAAAGAGGTTGCGCGATCACGCCCCTCCACCACTTCCGTAGCATCCGCCACTGCCTCCGCCATTACTCGTGTGCGTTCCGCATCAGTTGCGCGCGGCGCCTCCGCACCCGCTTCAATCGGCCGCGCCTCACGAGGTGGTCCTTCCGCTCGAGGCGCATCATGGCGCGCTTCGGCTTCCGCGGCACCGGTTCGAGCTCCTTCCCGTTCTGCCATATTCGTAAATAATGAGTAATAACTGGAGAGTGTGGAACATGGTCATTGCGAGCCCCGAAGGGGCGCGGCAATCTTATATTTTCGAATAAACACAAGATTGCTTCGTCGCTCCGCTCCTC
>CAYHRP010000021.1:0-4647 GCA_964359145.1 uncultured Gammaproteobacteria bacterium
CGCTTTTGCGCTTCAAACATCTGCTCGCGAACCGTTGAACGATGCTCTTGCAATGTGTCATAGCGCTCTTGAATGATGGCGATGGACGCGGACGCCGTATCTTCGGGTTTGAGGGGAGTTTGTTCCATGCGCGCCATGGTATCGCGCTCGGTTTGCAGAGTTTTGGCGTGAGCGACGACGGCCGCTTCGCGCGCGTCGCACACTTGTTTTACGCGCTCCATCTGTCTATGAAAATCATTCCACAAAGTTCCGTAGTAGGCAATCTGTGAGTCGTGAAGCTCTTTCTCGGCTGTTTCACGCTCTCCGAGCCGCTTCACCAAGCGACGCAGTGTGGAAAGGCGTGGTGTCATCTCTTGAATGAGAAGCTCGACTTGGCTCAAGTTCTCGCGCGTGCGGCGTAGTTTGAGTTCGGCGCGATGGCGTTTGAGCTGAAGCGGCTTCACGCCTGTTGCGTCGTCAAAAAACGATTTGCGTTCCTCGGCCGAAGATGACAGAACGTGATCAATCTGTCCTTGTCCCACGACCGAATAGCTCTTTTGCCCCACGTTCGCTTGTGCCAAAAACATGTGCACGTCCGCCAAGCGCACGTTCTTTCCGTTAATGGAGAACTGCGATTCGCCATCGCGATACAGTCGGCGAGTGATGCGCACTTCGGAAAAGTCAATGCCCTCAATACCGGAGACATCCGCGAACGTGAGCTCAATCTGCGCAAAACCGGCGCGCGATTTTCCGTCACTGCCTGAGAAAATCACATCCGAAGCCGCCTTGCCGCGTAGGAGTTTCATGCTCTGTTCGCCGAGTACCCAACGAATGGCGTCGGCAACATTGCTTTTGCCCGAGCCGTTTGGTCCCACAATCGCCGTGATGGCGTGTCGGCCGCACTCGGGATCTAAAAAGCGCAGCGTCGTTTTACGCGCAAACGTCTTGAAACCTTGGAGAGAGAGCTCTTTCAAATACATGTTCCGCATTATACATCGGCGACATTGGTTGACGAAGCGTCCGCTGTTGTATAGGCTCGATGGCTCTAGGGACCTCTGAAAAAGTCCCGCACGGCTCCAAAATGGATAGATTTGTTTCACGCTCTCGTGCGGTTTATCAACGATATCACTATATCGTCTCAAAACCGTACAAGAGTGTGACCCAAATCTCTCTCATTTTGGACTTCGCACAGGACTTTTACAGAGGCCCCTATGGAAACGATGATGCACGATTTTCGTGAGCTCGAGCGCATGGTGCACTCCGCAGACCATCTCTTGCTTCTTACCGATCAGCGACCGGACGGCGATACGTTCGGTTCGAGTTTGGCGTTTGGTGAGTATCTGCGCGGACGTGGAAAACGTGTCACGCATTTTGTGATGACGCCGCCTTTGTCGGCGCTTGCTTTTTTGCCCGGTATTCAAGAATGCACGGGCGATCATTCCGTGCTCAAAGATATGTCTATCGATGTGGCGATTGCATTTGATTCGTCGCGCGAGGATGTTATTCGCCCATTGGTGCCAAGCGGCGTTCCACTTGTTGTTGTGGATCACCACGCGTCCAACACGCGGTTTGGCGAGCTCAATGTCGTTGATGTGACGGCGACGTCAACGTGTGAAGTGGTATACGCGTTTTTGCGGCATGTAGGATGTGCGGTGACGTCGTCTATGGCCAAGTGCTTGGTGACGGGCATCGTGACGGATACGGGAGCGTTTGTTCATCTTGGATCAGGAAGCGTGCGCGAGCAGACGCGGGCGTTTGAAGCGGCCGAGCGTCTTTTGCTGAAAGGGGGAAGCGTGAGGCGCGTGGTGCAAGAGGTTCTGCGCGCGACGTCCGTGCCGCGCTTGCAACTATGGGGGCGGATCTTTTCGCGTTTGCGCTACATTCCACACTTGCGTATGGCGGTGACGGCCGTGCTCTTAGCTGACTTTGAAGCGCTCGACGTTTCAAGCGGAGACATTTCCGAAATAAGCGACTATTTGGGCGCGACGCTTGATGTGGACATCGTTCTCTTTTTGAAAGAACAAGCGGATGGCATTAAAGTGAGTGCGCGCTCGCATGAAACGGATATGCTTCCGCTTATGCAGGCGTTTGGCGGCGGCGGACATGCGCACGCGTGCGGATTTTTTCTTCCGGGGGCGCGTCTTGCACAGCGCGGCGGGCAATTGGTGGTGGAGTAGGTGTGTGATAGAGTGGCGCTCGTGAGCGTTCCTCAACTCCGAGAAGTGCCAGCGTTCGGGCCACGCCCGATTGGACTTGAAGAGCTGTTTGCGTTTTGGCGGTCGGCTGTGGCGCACGGCTTTGCAGATAGAATGGCGCGTCCCGTGTGTCCGCAGCGTCGCGGTTTTCCTTACGCGTTTCGCTATACGGGCGACCGCAATCTCGAATATTGTGAGGAGTTTGCCGGTGCTTTGCGCTGGAGTGGCGACGAGCTTATTGTGCACGATTTCGACCGTCCGATGTGGCGTTTGAGCTTACACGGCGCATGTGAGCCGTGGCTCATTGACGAGGAGACACGCGACCCCATACTTGTGCAGGAGGCGCCGGCGCGCTTGCGTGAGGCGCTCAACGAGTGCCGCCGTGAGCCAGATGGCTTTGCGCCGCGCGGTCCGTTGATACATCGCATGGATATGTGGCTGTACCGCTGTAGGTGGGAGGGGAGTTTTGAGGAGTTTCACGGCAGTGAAACGTTGAGCCATAACGGCACGACGGTATTGCGTGCACACTTTCATGGGGGACTCATTCTCTAGCGCTGTTGCCCTCGACGTCTGTCGAGGGCGCCGTTTTTTGGTATACTGTGAATAGCCAATAGCCAATAGCCTAACTTATGTCCTACCTCATCCCAACCGTTATCGAAAAAACATCGCACGGCGAACGCGCGTACGATATTTACTCACGCTTGCTCAAAGACCGCATCATCTTTCTGGGCGGTCCCATCGACGATGGGGTTGCGAACACCGTGATCGCGCAGATGCTCTTTTTGGAAAGTCAGGACAAGACGAAAGACATAAAACTGTACGTCAACTCGCCGGGCGGAAGTGTTACGGCGGGACTGGCGATATATGACACCATGAATTACATCAAACCGGACGTGTCCACGATTTGCCTTGGGATGGCGGCGTCCATGGGGGCGTTTTTGCTCTCATCGGGCGCAAAGGGGAAGCGCTTTTCTTTGCCGAACGCGGAAATCATGATTCACCAAGTGCTCGGCGGAGCGCAGGGTCAAGCGACAGACATCAAAATTCATGCCGAGCGTATTTTGAAAATGAAGGAAGATCTCAATAAGATTTTGGCGCGCAATACGGGCCAGCCGCTCAAAAAGGTGACGGACGATACCGAGCGCGACCACTTCATGTCCGCCGCCGATGCCAAGAAGTACGGGTTGATTGATAAGATTATTGGGTAGTTTTGCAGACATAAAGGTATTTTGAAAAGGGTCTAACATAACTCGCCCCACAGCAGATGCTGTGGGGCGATGCCTGTTTAGGCGAGAGTCCTTTGTCGTGGCGGAGCGGAAAGCCCGCTCACGGCATCCTCAAGACGCTGCCATTGTGCGTCTCGGTTGGGAGCGTCCGGGAGCGCCGCGACGACGGAGCTGATGAGCTCCTCACGTCGCAGAACATCCGTACGCAGGGCGTCCATGCGCTCTTGCAGACTTGCAAGTGACCGTTCGATGGAGCGCCGTGCGTCAAGAGCGGTCTGCTGTACGCGACCGCCAAGGGCTCGCACAGACTCAATGAGGTCGAGATCCTCAACGATGACGAGCTCGGCACGCGCCTCTGCGCCCAGCTCATCGAGAGCGGCGACCAAGTTGCTCTCAAACTCGTTGAGTCTGTTGAGCGTGTCTTGCGCGCGCCGGAGAATGAGGCGTAGTTCTTCGCGCGTTACGCAAAGGTGCGATGGCACGCGCTCATCCGTGAGTTCCACAGAGGCGTCGTCCGACACCCCGTCTCCGTATCGCTCGCGGATACGCAGATGAAGCTGTACCCATTTCGCCCGCGCCTCTTGCAACTCGCGGTCTGCTCGCGCACGCGTTGTGGCATGCACGGTCTTCTGACCGACGAGCCCCTCCTTCACAGCCTCCAGTCGATCCGCCACGTACTGCGCAATGGCAGCGGAGGTAGATACTGTTGTTACAGAGTCGATATTTGCCGTGCCCTGCGCTGTGGCTTTCAAGCACTGTCGCGCCAGATCAAACCTTTCACCTAAAGCCAAAAAGGTTGCAAGGAAACCGCATACTGCTGTAAGAGCAATAACGAGGATTGAACCCCTTGAAGACCCCATGCCTGCCAACAGCATCAAGAGGACGCATATCGACGTAAGCGTCAAAAATGTATACGGCACGAAAATGAACGAGAACCCCAATTCCTTACCACCATGATATTTGCTGTAGCGCGCTAGGACGGCCTCATGTGTGACCCACGGCTTCAGTCCGCGATCGCCAAAGAAGGCGTATCGCAGAGCCAAGAAACGCGGCCGCTTCAGCGGTCTTCCAGAGAATGTGGGGACAGTCCCCGTCAGCACACGTACCTCGCGCTCCAAGTCAGGGAGCGTTAGACGCTTAGCGGCTGTGCGCCGCACACGCCCCAAAAACTCCACGTAGCCAAACCACCTCTTGAGGCGGAGCCACATGTTGAAGATTGTAATCTTCATGGCTATTCCGCCATTATT
>CAYHRP010000021.1:4747-6646 GCA_964359145.1 uncultured Gammaproteobacteria bacterium
GGGGCCGCCTTTCAGTTATCGGGATTGCCAATGGATACCAAAGCTCTTGACAAGATTCGCCAACCTTGGTAGTGTGGCAAGTCGTCCATGCAGGCCAGCGTGCACGACAAGCATGGAGGCGACTTCGTGGATTGTTCTGGCTCCGGCTCGACCACTCCATGTACTGTTCGTCTTCTTGTACGCTGGCCCGCCTCGGACGAAACAAAATGACCGGTTCGCACCGGCCTTTTTTGTTTTCTGCAGACTTTGCTGTTCACTACTCACTACTCACTACTCACTACTCACTTTCTATCACATCGGTGACGATTTCCTCTTCCTCGCCAATGGCTTCTGACGCCAGTTCTTCCAACACTTCCACAATCAAATTCCCGTCTGCGTCGAGTTGTTCTGGCAGAACGCCTTCCAAGCAAATGGTCGGCAGGGCTCGGTAGTGGCTCTCGTAGACGGTTTGCTCCACCTCGCCGTCCGGTCGTTCAACCGTGTAAGTGAAAGAGGCGTTTGCTCCCGGGTGCGCACTTTGACAACGTCGCACGCCTGGCGGCAAATCTGTCGTGTAGCGCGTTTGTGCTTCACCGGCGCCAATCCAATTCTGCACCACTGGCGCCGAGTAGTACCCCTTGCGCCCGTCGTTCGTACCCCAAAACGTGAACCGCAAATCGCCCGTACTGTCATTCATGCTCGTGGTAAACAAAATGTATTTTCCCGTGTCGTTTACAAATCGAAAGTCGGGCGCCGGATCGTAAATCGTCGCGTCTGTTCCCGGATTCCCATTGCTCGGATCGTTGTAGTAACTCACGACGAGCGAATGGTTGCGCCGTTCCGTGACTGGGAGACCGGAATTCATCACGGCACGGAATGTTGTGGAGCCGATTTGACACAGACCGCCGGCAACCTCGGGTTTGATCTCATCGCCCTTGATGACCAGTTCTGGCAAGTAGCCGTCCTCAATAGTGAACGGTCGCAATGCCGCCAAAAGCGAAAATTCTTCGTCCGGCGCAATCAAAATGCCGTTGAGTTTGTTGACGCCGTGACGAATGTTCTTGACGCGATTCGCCGGACTGCCTTTGAAGTTTGACGTTCCAACACCGAGGACTTCCGTTATTCCAAGATCGTTGACTTCACCGGTGCCGATGCTCGGCTGGTTTGTTTCGACGGGAATCTGAATGGCATCGAATGTCTCGCAGTCGGGTGCATCCTCACCCGGAACAGGATACAGGCACATCGGTGCCCGGCCGCGCAGTTCTTGCACCGCACGCTGGCGCAGAAGCGTAACGTTCACCGTGCGTCCTTCGCGGCTTGGCGCAAACTCCGTCACGCGCGTGCCGCTTACGGCAAATCGCGCGTTCTGCGGTTCGATGTTGATGTCTTTCACGATACGTTCCACAAAATCATCAAACGCTTTGTTCGTGCCAACTTGTGTGCCGGACCAGTCGCCGGCTTCATTGACGATAAACACTGGCGCGAGCATGTTGGCCACATCTGTGTCCGTGAGCGTAAAGCGGTAACTATTGAATCGCCCGCCGTCGTAGGCAAATTCGTATGGCGCGAACGCCAATATGTCGAGCGCTTCCTCTTGCAGCGCCTTGGCTTCTTCGTTGGAAACGTTGGGGCGCTGTTCTACAACATCGAGCGTGAGCGTTGCAGTTTGCAGTGAAGAAAGGCGCTGTTTGGTTTCCTCAAGGGCGCGATTCATGACAAAACCACGTCCGGGCGATCCCGGGACGGTTTCGACGCTCCAACCTGTTTCATCGTCGTGCGAGAATGCAAATGTCGGTTCAATGGCAGGGTCGTGTACGGACGCAAAGCGCGTTGAAAGCTCCTGTTCAAGGGTGGTTGCGTCAAGCTCAAGGTGTACGGGAATTTGCGTTGAGGATGTGGAGACTTGCACCAAGGAAAACA
>CAYHRP010000021.1:6746-9528 GCA_964359145.1 uncultured Gammaproteobacteria bacterium
GCTTACGCGCGGATAGATTTGGCCCGCGTAGGCGTACACATACGTGGCGCCGAATGCGGCTATCAGCAATATTGCGACGGCAACGCTTAATGCGGCAATGGCAACGGTTTTCTTGTTATTTGTCATAGGGGCATCTGCAAAAGGAATGTGCGGAGCTCCTTCAGATATTCCCATAGGTTGATCCCGACAAGACATCGTTAAGCAGAGTCTTGGCGATGGCGGCGCGTTCCTCTTCCATATCGTCGCTGGAAAGCGCCAAGAAGTACACGGCGTCGCCGGGTTTCACGCGCGGGAGATTGGCGATCGGCCACTCGATGTTCTGCTCGCCGATGCGAATGGTGGCCACAGTGCCTTCAACGGATTTGATGATACCTTGCCGTATCTTTTTCATACGGTGATATCTATAACGCCCCACGATTTACTCGTACTCTATTCTCCCCGTGTATCTGCTTTGGCATTGTGACCGTGAGTACGCCGTTTTTCAGATCTGCGACGGCACGATCCGATTGCACGTGACATGGGAGCACGACACTGCGCGAGAACGCTCCCCAAAAACACTCTTTGATGTGTGTCTGCGCGTCTTCAGTGCGGCGCGCTTGTTTGCGCGTGCCGCGAATCGTGACCATCTCTGGGTTGATGAAGACGTCCAAATCCTCGGGCGCGACGCCGGCAATGGCTGATTCCACGATGATGTCGCAATCGGTCTCGTACACATCAATGGCCAGCTGACCCTCGATGGTGTCGGCAAACAGATCGTCAATCGGTTGCGTGATGATGTGTGACATGGGGAAAGTATAGCATGACGCATGTTATTGACAGAAAGGCTTTTTCTGATACTGTGGCTTTGATGAACATCACTCATCATTGCCAAAACAGAGCAATGAAGATGTTTGCTTCACCCATACTCATGGGGATGATGGCGTTCCTGCTCGTCGGTTCTCCCTTGGAGGCTCACGCAGACGCACCGCCTCCGAAGAGCCCTCTTGTTCGCATCGACGGTGAGTCGGATCGTCTCACGCCACAACAGCGCGCGCAGATGCTCCTTGAATCGGAGATCATGTATCGGTGCGTGCTTTGGGATACCTACCAGCGCGTGGATATTCACGCGAGACTATGGGCGGAATTGGCGGCGGCGGCCGCGATCATTGCAGAAGCGGAAGAAGTGGACAGGGCGTCTCTTTTTGACCGTTACAAAGAGGCGATTTCTGCCCTCGTTGCGGATACTCCTTCGCAATCGTGGTTTGCCGATTTACGCGCACAGCTTGCCGTGCCTTTTGACCGGTTTGACTGGAGGGGCGTACAAGAAATAATTGAAATCACACACGTGGTTCTTGTTCTTGGCTCACGCGAGGAGTACGAGGCCTACTCACGCAATGAGTCACGCCTCGCACGAGAGCATTCCGCCGCGCTTGAGGCGCGCGTGCCGGACGACTGCCCGTCGTCGTCGAGACGCTGAATGTCAATGCTACTCTGATTTTCGCGAGAGGGTTTTGCCCTCTCGTTTCTTTTGTTCTCACGCATGGTTTTTACGCTTTACGCGATATTGCAAATGTGAGTGGAGATGCTATTCTCAATTTCTATGAACGACCTTATCCGTACAGGCGATCCACGAGAGACGGGGCATGAGCCGCGGCCGTCTGCGCCGGATGTGCTAAAAGGTGACGTATATGGCGATTGCGATATTGGTGGCGATTGGCAATCATTTGACGATCTTCGTGAGAACACGGCCCTTTTACCAGAGGATGTGCAAATGGCGATCTTTGGTAAGGCCGTAAGCGACCCCGATTGCATCATATATAATAAGCCAAGAGTGGATTCAATCGTTGACATTCATCATCTTTTTGATTGGCTCTCTGTGCCGGAGCACGCCGCGCAGGAAGCACGAGAGACTATGGAGAGGGGCGTTCTGGAGGCGCGCTATATCTTGAGCGCCGCCATCATCGATTTTCTTCGGAGGGACTTACAGCTCTTTCGCGGATGGCGGCATCAACTCGATCGCGGCAAGACGTCGAAGGTAATTCAAGAAGGAATGGCTACGATGATGCGCGACTTTTGGAACTCCGGTAAGGCGCCGGGTATATCGCATGATGAGCTAAAGGTACGTCAAGAGGAATTTCAAGAAGAGATACGGCGCATTGAGGGGCTCAAGAGCGAGGTATCTCATTTGCATGATGAGATTAGTGAGCGCCACCGACGCGCAAAGACAAAACACCTAAAGAAGCAATTGGAGGAAGAAATGAAGGCACTGTATGGAGCGCTGGTGATTGATCCGTGGGATCCAGAAAGGAGATTGGTGAAAAAAGGTCGTCGGCCGGACTGGGATGCACAAATTGAATTGCAGAAAGACGGTTTGCACGACATCAAACGTGCTCTGGGAAAAACGGCGTACATTGAACAGCTGTTCGCGCAACTCAAGTCACAGCTAAAGATTCAGGAGATTGATGGCGTGTGGCTTGATGCGAGCGATATGATTCGGGACGAAGAGCTTACGGATTTGTGGTTAGCCGCCGTGTTAGATTGGCTCGACGAAGCGGGGGAAATACAAGGAAAGGATCTGGCCGTGCAGCGTCGCATTGACGTACTGAAGAAGCGGTTTGTAGAGGCGTATCAAATGCTCGAAAACTCGGGACGTGCTCCCGGGGAGCAAACCTCAACCGTTCAACATGCGCAAATGATTCTGCGCCGCCTGCTTGACCAATTGAAACAGGTTGCCGTGACGTGAAGTATGGAGAAGTGAGGAACAGCGACAAACGATAAAACACCAGTTTACTTGGTGTTTTAT
>CAYHRP010000022.1:0-9391 GCA_964359145.1 uncultured Gammaproteobacteria bacterium
ATTAGCAATTGGCTATTAGCTATTGGCTGCTGGCACGGCCTAGTATTTGGCTAATGTAAGCGCGAGTTGCTAGTGGCTTAAGTTAGTAGCTAATAGCTAATCGCTAATAGCCAATAGCCGCTGAACTTTGACAAGAAAACGGGCCTGATGTAGAATCGCACCACTCAAGATATTTGGCTAACTAGCGTCAAATATTGGCGATCAAAGCCGATGGCGCGGTTCAGCCAGATGTCACTCCATTCCTAACACTCGCAAACCGTGGCTCACGCCAAAGCCACTTTCGCGTAAAAATGAACCCTTCGGAGAACCCGAGGGTGATATTTTTTTCGCTGAATTTAGTCATCGGACGCTCATCCAAGCCACTCGCAACTAGCCATTAGTCCTACAAACCTATGATCTTCAAACGCCTCCCTCGCAAAGAAGACGAACGCCGCACGTTCACGTCCATTCCAGACGCCATGGAATTGCCATATTTGGCAAGCGTGCAGAGCGACTCGTACAACTGGTTTTTAACAAATGGCATCGCCGAGCTGTTCAAGGAAATCAATCCGATCACAGACTTTATTGGCCGCGATCTTGAGCTCAATTTTCTTGACCACTATCTTGATGAGCCGAAATTCGACGAAGCCGAGTCGAAAGCCAAGAAAGTCACATACGAAGCTCCGTTGCGCGTGCGTGCCGAGCTTATCAACAAGCGCACAGGAGAAAAAAAGGATCAGGAAATTTATTTGGGCGATTTGCCGGTGATGACCGATCGCGGCACGTTCATCGTCAACGATGCCGAGCGCGTTATTGTAAGTCAGCTTGTGCGTTCAAGCGGCGTGTTTTTCACAGACAGCGCCATTCGCGGACGTCGTTATTACGGCGCCAAGATTATTCCAAACCGTGGAGCATGGCTGGAGTTTGAGACAGACGCGAATAACGTAATTTGGGTGAAGATTGACAGAAAGCGTAAAGTGGCGGCCACCGCACTTTTGCGCGCGTTTGGCATGGAAAACGACGAGCGAATCGTTGAGGCGTTCAAGGACATCAACACCCATCCCTCGATTGATTACATTCAAGCGACGATGAGCAAGGATGCTTCCAAAAATGAGGAAGAAGGCCTGAAAGAAGTGTACAAGCGCATTCGCCCGGGCGATCTGGCGACGACGGAAAACGCACGCCAGCTCATTCACTCCATGTTCTTCAATTTCGATCGCTACGACTTCGACAAGGTGGGGCGCTACAAATTCAATTTGCGTTTTGACAAACCGGTGGGGCCGGACGACGTGGTGCCGGAGGATAAGCGCATCTTGTCGCTCGACGATTTGGTGCATGTATGCCGCGAGATCATTCGCCTCAACATCACGCAAGAGCCTGCCGATGACGTGGATCACCTCGGCAACCGTCGTGTGCGTGCGGTAGGAGAGCTTGTGCAAGGGCGCTTTCGTATCGGGCTTGCGCGCATGGAACGCATTGTCAAAGATCGCATGTCCACGCACGACATTGATTCGCTCACGCCCGCGAGGCTCATCAACGCGCGTCCGGTGATTGGCGCCGTGCGCGAGTTCTTTATGTCGTCCCAGCTCTCACAGCTTCTTGATCAGGCTAATCCGTTGGCCGAGCTTGAGCACAAGCGCCGTCTTTCGGCGATGGGCCCGGGCGGACTGTCGCGCGAGCGCGCTGGCTTTGAAGTGCGCGATGTGCATCCAACGCACTACGGCCGCATCTGCCCCATTCAAACCCCGGAAGGGCCGAACATCGGACTCGTCGGCCATCTTTCTAGTTACGCGCGCATCAACGAGTATGGCTTTGTCGAAACGCCGTACCGCAAGGTGGCGCACGACAGTCGCGGCGCGCGCGTGACCGATGAGATTGAATACCTGAACGCGTTTAAGGAAGAAAAGACGGTGACGACGGTGGCCACGACGCCGACAGATGAAAACGGTTATCTCATAAACGAGCATATTGAAAGCCGCGTGTTTGGGGAGCCGCGCGTTATTTCGCGCGATCGGGTGCAGTACATGGACGTGTCGTCCAAGCAGATTGTGTCGATTGCGACCGCGCTGATTCCGTTTTTGGAGCACGATGATGCGACGCGCGCGCTGATGGGCTCAAACATGATGCGCCAAGCCGTTCCGTGCGTGAAGCCGGACGCGCCGATTGTCGGCACGGGCGTGGAATTGCGCGCCGCGCGCGATTCGGGACACGTGCTTTTGGCGAAGGAAGCCGGCGAAATTTCGGCGGTCAACGGCGGGCGCGTGGTAGTGAAAGAAAAGGATGGCAACGAGCACGTATACCGTCTTTCCAAGTTCTCAAAATCAAACCATTCCTCGGGAACAAATCAGCGCCCGTCGGTGCGCGTTGGCGACAAGGTGAAAAAAGGGGATCCGATTGCCGACGGCGGCGCTATCGACGGCGGGGAATTGGCGCTCGGGCAAAACATTCTCGTCGCGTTCATGGCGTGGGATGGGTACAACTATGACGATGCCGTGATTGTGTCCGAGCGGTTGGTACAAAGCGACAAGTATACGTCGGTGCATTTGTCGCACTATTCCATCGATGTGCGCGACACGAAGCTCGGCCCTGAAGTGCTTACCTCCGATATTCCAAATGTGAGTGAAGAGAAGCTCAATAATCTGGGACCGGACGGTATCATCCGCATTGGCGCGGAGGTTGGTTCGGGCGACATTTTGGTTGGCAAGATTACGCCGAAGGGCGAAACCGAGCTGTCGGCGGAAGAAAAACTTTTGCGCGCGATCTTTGGCGACAAGGCTCGCGATGTGCGCGATACGTCGCTCTCTTTGGAGCACGGCGAGCATGGCAAAGTCGTCGACATCCAGATTTTCTCGCGTGAAGACGGCGATCGCCTGTCGCCGGGCGTAATTCAGTCCGTGCATGTGTATGTGGCGGATTTGCGCAAGATCCAAGTCGGCGACAAGGTGGCCGGGCGCCATGGCAACAAGGGAGTTATCTCCAAGGTTGTGCCGATTAACGATATGCCGTTTTTGCCGGACGGCACGCCGATTGACATGATTTTGACGCCGCTTGGAGTTGTCTCTCGTATGAACATCGGACAGATTCTGGAGTTGCACTTGGGGCTTGCGGCAAACGCACTCGGGTATCGCGTTTCAACGCCGGTCTTGAACGGCATAACGGAGGCGCAAATCCAAGAACAGCTCAAGGAAGCCGGTTTTGAAGCGAGCGGACAGGTAACGCTCTTTGACGGTCGCAGTGGTGAAGCGTTTGACCATCAAGTGTCGGTCGGGTACATGTACATGCTCAAGCTCGGACACATGGTGGAGGACAAAATACACCAGCGCTCCATTGGGCCGTACAGCTTGATTACACAACAGCCGCTTGGCGGAAAGGCACAGCATGGAGGCCAGCGCTTTGGGGAAATGGAGGTCTTGGCGCTTGAAGCCTACGGCGCCGCGCATACATTGCAGGAGGTTCTCACCATCAAGTCCGACGACGTGCCGGGACGCTCCAAGGCGTACGAGGCGTGTATCAAGGGCGAATCCATTCAAAAAGTGAACATTCCAGAGTCGTTCAACGTGCTTGTGCGAGAGCTCAAAGGGCTTGGTCTTGACGTCGAACTTTTGAAAGATGGCAAACCGATCGCTGACCCGAACGAACGGGAACACGAACGCCGACCATCGTACGAATCGTAATAACAGAAATCCTATGGCCATGTTTCGAGAAACACTCAAAACCACGGACTTCAATTCGATTCGATTGCGTTTGGCTTCTCCCGAGCGCATCCGCGAATGGTCGAATGGGGAAGTCGTCAAACCGGAAACCATCAACTACCGCACGCAAAAACCGGAGAAGGGCGGCCTCTTTGCCGAGGAAATCTTTGGGCCGTCCAAGGACTGGGAATGCTACTGCGGCAAGTACAAGAAAATTCGCTACAAAGGCATCATCTGCGATAAATGCAACTTGGAGGTGACGTTTGCCGCCGTGCGCCGCGAGCGTATGGGGCACATCGAGCTTTCGGCGCCGGTGACGCACATCTGGTTTTTGCGCAACGTTCCGTCCAAGATCGGCTTGTTGTTGGACTTGTCGGTGCAGAAGCTTGAAAAGGTGATTTACTTTGCGAGCTTTATCATCACAGATGTCAACGAGGCGGGGCGCGAGGCGGCGATTGAGGAGCTCAAAGCCGAATACAAGAACAAGACAAAGATGATCGAGGGCGAGTACAAGCGCGACATAGATCGCGCCAAGGAAAAGTTTGTGGACGATCCAAAGGCTCTCGCGGTCGAGCAGAACCGTATTCAGGAAATTCGCGATCACAAAACGGAAGAGCTTGAAGAGGATTATCTGCGCGTGGACAAGGAGCTCAAGGAGCTTCAGCCAATGCAAATCATCACGGAGACGACGTATCAGGATTGGTCGATTCGCTATGGGCATCTGTTTGACGCCGCGATTGGCGCCGAGGCGATTCGCGCGCTTTTGAAACGCATTGACTTGGAGGCGACGGCGACCTTGCTGGAAGAGGCAGCGAAGAGTGCGAGCAAGGCCAAGCGCGAACGCGTGATGCGCCGTGTGAAGCTTATTCGCGCATTGCAAGTCAACGGCATCAAGCCCGAGTGGATGGTTTTTGAGGCGATTCCGGTGATTCCGCCGGACATTCGTCCAATGGTGGCGCTCGATGGCGGCCGCTTTGCCACATCTGACTTGAACGACCTGTATCGCCGTGTCATCAATCGCAACAATCGTCTCAAGCGATTGCACGATTTGAACGCGCCGGAGGTGATTCGACGCAACGAAAAGCGCATGTTGCAAGAGGCGGTAGACGCGCTCTTTGACAACTCGGCGCGCCACAGCAAAACGGTTATAGCCGCCACGGGAAAGAAGCGTCAACTCAAATCGCTTACCGATCTTTTGAAGGGGAAACAGGGGCGCTTCCGCCAAAACCTGCTTGGAAAACGTATCGACTATTCGGGACGCTCGGTGATTGTGGTCGGACCGCATCTCAAACTTGACGAGTGTGGCATTCCAAAGCGCATGGCCCTTGAGCTCTTTCGTCCGTTTGTGATTGCCCAGCTCATTTCGCGTGAATATGTGTACAACATCCGCAGCGCCAATCGCTTTATCGAAGCCGATCGTCCGGAGGTGTGGGACATCCTGGAAGAAGTGGTAGCCGATGCGTATGTGCTCTTAAACCGCGCGCCGACTTTGCACCGCTTGGGTATTCAAGCGTTTCGGCCGAAGCTCATTGAAGGCAAGGCGATTCAGATTCACCCGCTCGTGTGTGACGCGTACAACGCGGACTTTGACGGAGACCAAATGGCGGTGCACGTTCCGCTGACGCGCGAGGCGCGCCGCGAAGCGAAGCACTTGATGCTCTCGACGAACAATCTTCTAAAACCGTCTGACGGAGAACCTATCACGCGTCCTGGAAAAGACATCGTGTGGGGATGCTACTATCTCTCCATGATTGTGGACGCAGAGCAGCGTCCGGAAGCAAAGCGCAAGGCGTTTGCAAACACGAAAGACGCAAAATATGCGTACTTCACGCGCCATATTAAGATGCATGAGCTCATCAAAGTGCGTCACGAAACGGAAGGGCTTATAGAAACGACGGTCGGACGCATTCTTGTGAATGAACAGCTTCCGGAGATGATCCCATATCAAAACGAAGCGCTTGGGAAAAAGCAACTCTCAAAAATTGTGCGTCATCTCCTTGAAGTGGAAGGGGCGGAGGCGACGGTTCAACTCTTGGACAATATTAAGAAACTCGGCTTCTACTACTCCACGAAGTCGGGCTTTAGCTGGGGCATGAGCGAACTGCCGGACATCCCAGAAAAGCCGGCGCTGATTGAGAGCGGGGAGCAAAAGACGCGCGAAGTGGAAGAACATTTTGCGCAGGGGCTTTTGACAAAGTCGGAGCGTCATGCCGCGATTATCAATATATGGGCGGGCGTGCGCGATCAGATTGAAAAGCTCTCGCGCGACGTCTTGCCAAAGGACGGTTCAGCGTTCACGATGATCGACTCTGGCGCGCGCGGCAGTTTGACACAGCTCGCGCAGATGATTGGTATGAAAGGCTTGGTGGCGTCGGCGTCGGGAGAAACGGTCGAATTGCCGGTGAAGCGTTCGTTCAAGGAGGGCATGGACGCGCTGGAGTTTTTCATCTCCTCGCACGGTGTGCGCAAGGGACTGACGGACACGGCTTTGAAGACGGCAAACGCCGGTTATCTTACGCGCCGTTTGGTGGACGTGGCGCAGGACGTGGTTATTCGCAGTGAAGACTGCGGTGATACGGACGGTATCGTGATGACAAAAGAAGAATCCGAAGAGATTGGCGAACCGATTTTGGTGCGCATCTTGGGACGTTTTGCGCTTTCGGACGTGGTGAAACCGGGCGGGCGCAAGGTGATTGTGAAAGCGGGGGAGCTCATTACGGAAGGACACATCCGTGCCATCGAAAGCACAGGTGTTGAACTTCAAACAGCGCATGTGCGCTCGGTGATGTCGTGCAAACAGCGCCACGGTTTGTGTCAGATGTGCTACGGCTACGATCTGTCATACAACAAATTGGTGAAAGTGGGAGCCGCCGTCGGTATCATTGCCGCTCAATCCATCGGGGAACCGGGAACGCAGTTGACGATGCGTACGTTCCACACGGGAGGTATCGCCGGAAAGGACATTACGCAGGGATTGCCGCGTGTTGAGGAGTTATTTGAGGCGCGTTTGCCAAAACATAGAGCGCTGATGGCCGAGATGAGCGGCGTGGTGGAAGTGGAAGAGGCGAAAAAGGAAGCGATGCAAATCGGGACAGGGCGAAAAATCATCGACGTGCGTCCCGGTCAAAAAATCATTCGCATCAAGTTCAAGAGAACCGAGGAAGAGATATTTAAATGTGGTCGCGGCGCCACGGTTAAGGTGAAGGATGGTGATAAGGTGCGCGCGGGCGACATCATCTGCGAAAAGGCGACGGGTGACTCGGTTGCGTCAACCGTGTCGGGCATTGTGCACCTTGAAAAAACGCACGTGGTGGTGCGCCATGAGGTGAACGATAGGCTGGAGTACGTGGCGCCGCCGGGATTCTCGCTGTACGTGAAAGACGGGGACGCGGTTGAAGCGGGAGATGCGTTGACGGAAGGGCACATCGATCTGCAACTGCTCTTTGATACGCAAGGCCGCAAGGCCGTTGAGCGCTACGTTTCCAAGGAGATTCAGCATATCTACTCTTCGCAGGGACAGAAACTGAACAACAAACACATTGAGGTGATTGTGCGGCAGATGTTCTCGCGTGTGCGCGTGGACGATCCGGGCGACACCGATTTGTTGCCGGGCGCGCTTGTGGAACAGTCGGTGTATGATGACGCGAACGACGGCGTCAAAAAGAAGGCCGAGGTCAAATCAATGTTCCTTGGGATTACAAAAGTGTCACTCTCGACGAACTCGTGGTTGTCGGCCGCGTCGTTCCAAGAGACGTCGCGCGTTTTGATTAACGCGGCGGTAACCGGAAAAGTGGATCATCTAAACGGCTTGAAGGAAAACGTCATCATCGGACGACTGATTCCAGCTGGCACGGGCGTGAATCCATTGCCAGAGAATCCAGAAGAATTTTCCGCGCCGCTTGGCGCGCGCGAAGAGGAGGAGGTAGACATGCTTCAGGTTGAGGACGGCGAAGGCGCTGCGGTAGACACGGTAAATGTGTAAGTAGGGAGTAGTAGACTGACTCTCAAGCGCACTACTCACTACTCACTACTCACTACTTACTACTCATGACCCTTCACTCCAACAACCTCGTCTTCTTCGATACCGAGTTTTCTGATCTTGACCCGTACAAGGGCGAGATTCTATCGCTTGGGATGGTGAAGATGAACGGCGACGAGTTGTATGTGGAGCTTGAGCATGAAGGAGAGGTGAGTGATTGGGTGCAAGAGCATGTCCTGCCGCACATGACCGAGGAGAAGGTGAACCGTGACGAGGCGCGTGAACGTATTGCCGCGTTTTGCGGGGAGCCCAAACCGTTTCCGGTGGCGCTCGTGCCGCAGTACGACATGGTGTATTTGTCGAAGCTCTTTGGGTGGGAGCACCTGCCCGTGAATTGGTATGCGGTGGACTTTGCGTCGATTTTGTTTGCAAATGGCGTGGATCCCGAGGACTACCTGGAACGCAACGATCATCGGCTCATCAAAGAATTGGGGATTGATATGGGCGACGTGCGCGTACACCGTGCCATTGATGACGCGCGATTACTGCGCGAGGTGTTTTTGAAGTTCGCCGGCATCTGATGCGTTGTCGCGAGCTTTCCTTCTGTCATTGCGAGCGAAGCGAAGCAATCTCACATTGAGCATCTGAAATGCAAACGGAGCCCTCAAGATGGGGCTCCGTTGGCGTAAGGTCTAGTGATGCGCACCACGGATGTAGCCGCCTCCGGTCTCGCGCGCGAGCCGCTGGAGGTTCTCCTCGCAACCGTATAGGTTGCGATATTCGGGCAAGCAGTGCCCGAATACTGGCGGGAGAACGCCAACTCGGTCCCACTGCCAGTCATCTCCTTGCTCGTCGGTGACGAGCAGGATTGACGAGGGGTGCGGGCGACTGTTCGCCGCCTCGCTCAAGGCGCTGTGGGTATTCTCCATGCCGCCCGTTGTGGAAAGCGACACATTGCCGCCCGGGTCGATGTATTCGACCTTTCCGTCGGCATACAGCCACACGCCGACAACGCGCTTGTTGCGCGCGTGGGCAATGGTCAGGTACCAGTCCATCACGACCTGTCGGTCGTCGGACATGGATCCAGTGTCGTCGATCACGAGCGCGATTGGTTCGGGCGCGTTTTCGACGATCTCGATCATCTCCCTGATCTCCTGTGGCGCCTCTGCGGGCAGAGGCTCGGGGATCTGGAGCAGGTCGCTGGGCTTGAGCGAGTTCGCCCACGTATCGCGGCGGCTGTCGTTGCAGTACCAGCCGCGCTGGCGTTGGCGGTACCGATCGCGCAATTGTGAGCAACGTACCTCGTATGTTGCGACGAGGTAGGTGCGGTTGACGGCGGCAAGCTGCAGCCAGTCAACATGCTCTTCAGCGGCGATCGTCCACAGCGAGTCGCCGTATTGAACGACGTGCTGGTGGCTCGGCGCCGAGTGGGACATTGTCTCGATCGTTGCGACGACATCATCGTCGTCGGCAATCTCGTCGCTTCCGCACCCCGCAAGGGTCACGAATGCTGTCAGCATAGTGGCAAAAAGAGCAAGTCCAAGGATGACACACAAAACGGGGCCGATTGTCGACCGCACACAATCAAAGACGTTGTTTCGCTTTTGGCGTGACGTCGTCATGATAAGTCCTTGTAAAACCTAACAGAAATCAGTCGTTCTGTCAATCGTGATAGATGACATACGCCTCTCATTTTGCTAAAGTTCCAATATCAACTCCCATGTCAGGTCACAACAAATGG
>CAYHRP010000023.1:0-9315 GCA_964359145.1 uncultured Gammaproteobacteria bacterium
GCGAGCTTATCAATAAGATTTGCGGGAGACGGCACGGCATCAATCGGCATCCGAATACGCGCGATGCCCACGTTTGGCAGTGTGGAAAGCGCCAAATCCGCCGCCCATTTGGTACGCGAATACGTTGGAAGCGGATTCCCAAAATCATCTTCGCGCCACGCTTTGTCTGCATGAGGCGATGCTCCGTAAAAAATACACCCCGAACCGATGTGCAGAAGATACACCCCAGCCTCTTGGCACGCATCGGCAATCAAAAGTGGCAATATCGTGTTTCCGCGAATCGTCTCCATTTGATGCGAATCGCACCAGTCAACGTTCGGTACGCCACGTACACCAGCCGCGTTTAACACAGCGTCAGGCTGTACACGCTCAATCTCCTTGAGTACATCATCCTTGCACGAAACAAACACATCCGAGAGCACGGCTTCATCGCCCCATGCGTCGGCACAGCGCTTTCCCACGAACCCTTTTCCAAAAATGAGAATCTTCATACGTTTGCCGGTTGTCCAAGTTGATGTTCGTAATAGTTACTGTAATACGCTTGGTACGCGCCCGACTTGCAATGTCGCCACCAATCTTCGTTGTCGCGATACCAGAGAATCGTGTCGCGGATACCTTCATCAAACGCCACGAGTGGCCTCCACCCAAGTTCTGTAGTGATTTTGGTTGCATCCAGAACATACCGCTTATCGTGTTGCAAACGATCCGGCACGTACGTTTTAAGTGCGTCCGGTTTCCCAAGCGTTCGCAAGACCGCTTCGGCGATTTCCTCCACCGACTTTTCCACCATCGTACCAATGTTATACGCCTCTCCAATACGCCCGTTGTGTACAATGAGATCAATAGCGCGAGCATGATCATCCACATGAATCCACGCGCGTTTGTTTTGCGAGCTCTTGAATAGTGGAAGCGGTTTATCTTCAAGCGCGTTGGTTGTAAACACCGGAATCACCTTCTCCGGAAACTGGTACGGACCGTAGTTATTTTCGCAGTGACTGATGGTGATGGGCATTTTGAACGTGTGATAATACGCCATCACGACATGGTTGGCCGCCGCCTTGGAGGCATTGTACGGCGTCTTTGGCGCGTACGGATCCCCTTCGCAAAACATCCGATCCTCGTCAAGTTCAAGCTCACCGAACACTTCACACGTGGAGATGTGATGAAAACGCGACACCTTCGCATCGCACGCCGCCGCCAAAAGTACCTGTGTTCCAAGGACGTTTGTTTTAACAAAAATCCCGGGATCCAAAATAGCACGATCGTTGTGCGATTCGGCCGCAAAGTTCACCACCGTATCCACATTATCGAGCGCCGCACGTGCCACATCGTAATTTCCAATGTCACCATGAACGAATGTGTAGCGCGCGTCCTCTTCCATGTCCCGCACATTCTCCAGATTGCCCGCGTATGTGAGGGCATCATAATTGACTATCGTATCCTCCGGATGTTCCCGCAACCAATAGCGGATAAAATTGGAGCCAATAAATCCGGCCCCGCCGGTGACAAGTATCTTCATAAGACCTTTTTCAAAATAGATTCACAGCCGAAAAACAACATCTTTCTGGCGAAAGGCCTTTGAGGGAACCAAAACGTACTCTGAAGTACGTTGAGGTTTAGGAAAAGGTCTTGAAGCCAAAGATGGAGTTTTGCAGGCATGAAGGTATTTTGAGAAAGGTCTACAGTGCTTGGATGTTACCTTGAGCTATTCATTCCTTCAAGGCGGCGCGAATGATGACCGCATCGGCGGCAATTTCCTCGACAGAGCGTTCAATTTTCGGCCACGGCTCAAGACCGTCGCCATCAAACCGCGGCACGATATGCACATGCGGTGAAAAAACGCGTTGTCCGGCCGCATGGCCGTTATTCATGATGACATTGAATCCTGCCGCCTCAACCGCTTCGATAATCCGCGGCGCGATGTGATGCACCGCACGCCACACAGGCGCCATCGCCGTTTCGTCGGTGTCCGTTAAGTTTTCTCCCGTCTCGCCCTTTGGAATGACGAGCACATGCCCGCGCGCGTTTGGCACGATATCCATAAATGCAAGCGCGCCATCGTCTTCGTAGACGACTTCAGAGGGGACTTCGTGCTTGAGAATTTTTTGAAAGATAGTTTCGGTTGGCATATGAAGTATGATGTTTAGATGTGTTTGACCGTGCCACCTCGGCAACCTATTCCCTCACTCGAGCAAAATAATACCACGCCACGCCTACCATGAACGTTGCCAAAAACACGTGCGGCGAAAATAAGCGCGTGACGGTCGTTGGGCGCAAAAGCTCAAGAGCGACGAACACAACCCAGCTCAACGCCGAAATCCGATAGAGTGTCGTCGCGATTTTGCAAACCTCTTGCTGTTTCATAATAGACCTTTTTCAGAATTGATTCACAGCCGAAAAACAACATCTTTCTGGCGAAAGGCCTTCGAGGGAACCAAAACGTACTGGAAGTACGTTGAGGTTTCCGAAAAGGTCTTGAAGCCAAAGATGGAGTTTTGCAGGCATGAAGGTATTTTGAAAAGGGTCTCATGACGAATCAATGAATTTTTGTTTCAGAATATCTATCACATCGGCAATCGTTCGCGCGCTCCGCTCAAACACGACCTCAACACGCTCTATTTCAACAGACGCATTGCGATCTGCCATATGCGGAGCTGAAATCACAAACCGCAGTGACGAGGCTCGTCCCACTGGTTCATCTTGTGCGCCAAGCGGCCGCTCGCGCTCAAGCGTTGCCATATCAAACGTCGCGCTTCCCGTAAACCACCCATTCTCCCCATCCGGCGAACGATAGCGTGCGAGTACAAAATCCACATCGAGTTTATCAAGATCCGTACGATCATCAAGCCGTACCGGAAACGGATCGAAATATGCGCGTTCCGAAAATGCCAACAACCCATCTGTCACAAACACCACGTCACCTTTTGGAATCTGCACCGTTGTGACACCGTTTCCGTATGATTCAAGTGCGTAGCGCTCGTGAGGAACAGCAATGTTCTGTACACGATCGCCAATCTTTATGGTCTGAACGCCCTCCGCATGGCGCGTAAACACCGTGAGATGCTGTGCATCTGTTACCAAAGAAACAGGACGCGACGACGGTAAATATCCCACTTCGTCCCCAATCGTCACATTGGATAGAAACGTAAGCTTTGGTAAAGACAAATGCAGTTCCCTCCAATAGATATCCGTGCCCGCATTGAGCTCCACTTTTATCAAGCCCGGAGACGGTTTTTGCGCTGAAACGTGCAATGTTTGACGTCCAAGCGAAGCGTTCGTATCTGCCTCCACCCCATCATCCTCCGCTTGAGCAGAGGCAAGCAACCGACCGTCTTGATACATGCGAATCGTCACAGGATCAGCGCCGAGATTGCGGTTCATGTCCATGTACATCACATCCAGAACAACATCGCTTCCATCCGTCACGGTTACAAACTCATGAAAACCGCGCAAAGAGGCACTCGTTACAGAAGCCGGCGTTCCCTCCGTCCAAGATGCCGGCAGCCGCTTTGCCGAAGGAAGCTCGGCATGATACGTCGCTATGCGCGAAAGTTCCGGCGGAGCATCCAGAAAATCAGATACGTCGTCGAACACCGGTTCGCGCTGATAGAGCACAAGATCGCCCTCGCGAATGGTTGACCAATTTATGTGTTCAAGCGTTTCGTGCCAAATCGGCTTGAGAATGATTTGGCCGGCCGCGGCGTTGACCGTCGCGCCAAGCTCTACCATCGGCTGACCGACGGCACGAAAGAAAAGTTTCACCGTGGCGCGCTCGTAATCTCCAGGAGGCGTGACGGACATGTACACCGGGTCTCCCGTAATGCGTCCCGTGTCCTCGTCTATCTGAACACGGCTCGTTGGACGCAACCCATGAATAAACGGCGATTGCCTTCCTGGCATCCAAACCGCACGCGTTATACCGTCCAAATCCAAAGCAACAACGCCCACCCACAACAACATCATAAGAGGCGCCAATCGAATGATCCATCGCAAAAAAGCAGACATAACTTACTTCTGCAGTATGTTATAGAGCGTATGGCTACCTATGGAAGCGTATGTTCGAATTTCCAATCCATGAGGAGCCAAGCGCACCGTGTTGAGATATTCCACGTCCTCCGGCGGTAGAGTGAGTCCGAAATAGCGCAATCGCCCGTTACGCCGTTGCGCGGCAGAGAAGGCAAGACCAAGAGTCGCATACGTTTGCTCACTGCGCAAAGGAACTATAACCGAGCGCTCGGGAAACAAGTATTTATCGGCATAATCCACAATAATGACGTCGCGCTCCGTCGTAAGAGAGCCCACCCAAGCCTTTCGCTCACGATTGACCGACAGGACGGCTCGCATATCAAGCAGTCCTTCCGGATAAGAAAGGATAACCGCGTTGACGCTCGTCAAAAGAAGGCCAAACGCGCCAAATCCAAGTACAGCCGCGCGCCATCGCGCAGACAAGATGCGCAAAGCGTGTACCAGACCGTAACTGGCAAAAAGCGTCATCCAAACGCTTATTGGTAGCCAGTATCGGAGATAGGACGTTCCAATCGTAACAGCATGAGGGTCGGGATTATCATGAAACTCCCACGAACCGTATTCGACAAGCAGATACATCGCCACAATAGCCCCAATCCAGAAAATAGGTTTGAGGTTTCTCACTCCACGATTTTTCTCCATAAAAAGCCAACCGACACCAAAGAGAAAAAGGAGCATCCAAGGCCAAAAGAAGATGACATGAAACTTCCAAACGTTTCGCAGTGTATTCAGTTCGTGAACACCAAACGGGAACAGAACAGTTGGCACACGCGTGAGCCATGCTGTCTTGGGAGTAATAGACACATCAACCGCCAAACCGGGAATCGGATCGCTTGCTCGGTTATATCCCGACGCAAACGGTGAACCATAAATGTGTTCATGTACAAACCCCATGAGAATGAGCGGAAGAAGAAACCCGACAACGGCAGAGGCTATGGGCATCTTTAGAGACGCGCGCACGGGACGGGATGCGCGGATCCACACAACAATGAGCGCGCCAAAAAGGAGAGGGATGAGCCACACAGCCTCGTTCGCCCGAAGAAAGATTGCTATGCCAAAAAGCATGCCACCAATGCCCGCCAAAATCCACGGTCGCTTTGTTTCGTGTGATTTCATCCAACACCAAACGCCGCAGAGCAATAAAGAGACAAATGGCACGTTTGGATGAAGGCCGCGCAGTGTGTAGTGCCACCACCCGGGATGAAGCGCCAATAAGAACGCGGCAACCCATCCAATATCCGAGCGACCGCAGACGCGTGCCACAATGCCCTTCCAACTTGCAACCGCCGCCACGGCGAGCGCCGGGATAAGCAGAATGCTCACGAAAAATGGCACACCCAATACAACCAACTGACGCAAAATAAACGGTAGTCCCACCCAACTGCTCGGCACATACATGCCGCGTATCACTTTCAAACTTCGCGGCGAAACCAATCCGCCCAAGTCATCGGCAAACGGCGCTGTTGTCATAAGTCCGCTTCGGGCTACATACGCCACCGCCGCTTCATCCGGCGACGTCCACATATCCGGCGAAAGAAGCATCAACCACGCATAAGCAAAAAAGAGCACAAACGCTCCTAAAACTCCCCACACGTTTGCGCGATAACTAAAGGCCATAAGTCATCAAACTCATCACCGCAAAAATCACAGAAACCACAAGCACAACAACGCCAGCCATAAGCAACCACGACGCGCCAAACGCAGAAGAAAGGAGCAAGAGCGCCACGCCGCTGACTTGCAAAAACATTTTGGCCTTTCCCCAATGGTTTGCCGAAACGACATTCCCAGCACGCTTGTGTATAAGTCCGCCCAAAACAATCACAAGCTCCACAAAGATGACCAACGTAGCGAGCCACCATCCCACCGTGTGAGTGACCACCACGATGGCCGAAAGTGCGATGAGCATTTTATCGGCTATCGGATCAAAAAACGTTCCCCATTCCGTGACTTGATGCCGCACGCGCGCTAGCGAACCATCAATCACATCCGTAAACGCCACAAACACAAAGAGAGGAATGGACCATGCGTACGCTTCAATCGCCAGCACCCACACCACAAAAGGTGTCGCAAGAAAACGAAAAATCGTCACTTGATTTGGTGTGATCCACTTTGGAATAAGCGGCAACACAACCCACCTCATAGCGTGATCGTGTGGATACCATTTATTTGGATCTCGCGAAGGCTGTTTCATGTTAGACTGTCAGATATCACGTTGTATACATTCGTTCTTCTTGACGACATTTCACTGCGATACGCACACCCTCTGTCATTGCGAGTTATACGAAGCAATCTCATGTTGGCAATAGATTGCTTCGCTACGCTCGCAATGACATCCGCTTCTGCATCTGAATTTTTCAGCTCAATGTCTACGAATGACACGCCGTTCACGCATCAAGTATAGCATCACGACCGCGCTTGGCCTAGGTGTTTTTTTTGTTGGCACCATGATCGTAGATCTCCCCGCTGTGTCACTCACAGGATTTCTCATCGTCCTTCTCGTCTGCGCCAGTTTTTTTGCGCACACATGGGCAACGCATCTGCGCGGAACACGACTAGCCCTTGGCGTCATCGCGAGTTTGAGCGTCTTGATGATCCTCGGCAGTATCGTGTACTACGCAGGCCCTATAACGTCCTCGTCATTGTTTTGGATAGTGGTCGCACTCCCTTTCATCGGATGGCTAACGGCTCATTTGTTGGAAGAGAGCCAATTTATTGAAGAACCGGAAACCGACGCAACACTAAGACTCGGCCTCTATGCGGCTTTTTTTGTGGTAAGTCTTTTAGTGTTTGCATTACTCATCGCGGGTTCTCAAACCATCGACGCCGTCCGTTCTCCTTGGCTCGTTGTCTCGCCCCTGATTCTGTTTGCCGTGGGAAGCGCCGGGTACTGGCTCTTGTGCGTCGCCGCACGCGCACATACGCGGCTTGCCATCGCGGGATCCATATTCCTCCTTGCCGCCGCCTTGAGCATCGCGGTGGTGGTGTTTCCGCTCGGATACGGATTTGATTCATTCTTGCATCAAGCCGCCCTCGACCACATTGCTTTGAACGGCACCATCACGCCAAAGCCGCTCTATTACATCGGACAATATGCGCTCGAGCTCTTTGTGATGCTCTTGGGTTCTGTCGATGCGCACACGATAGACGTTGTGCTTCTGCCCGTGCTTGCCGCGCTCTTGCTGCCGCCTTGCGCCGCCGCGGCCGTGTGGCAAATCACAAAACGCGGCATTCCAACGGCGACAGCCGCCATCGCGACGGCAACGATTCCCCTTGGCGCGTTCATTAATACGACGCCGCAAGGACTATCGTACTTATGGTTTTTGCTCCTGCTGTTTTTGGCGCTCCCGGAACTCGTCACCGGAAAGCGCTGGACGCACCCGAGCATCCTCATCTTGATGGCGATATCAACACTGCTCATTCACCCGTTGACCG
This sequence comes from uncultured Gammaproteobacteria bacterium, assembly GCA_964359145.1. Lineage (GTDB taxonomy): Bacteria > Patescibacteriota > Patescibacteriia > UBA9934 > UBA11717 > 2-02-FULL-53-10. Next base: position 7,459 of record CAYHRP010000023.1, read on the forward strand.
GTATTCCCGCCGTCCTGTTTGTTGCACTGATGTTTTTGTGGCCAAGTGACGACGTTCGGCACACGGTTCAGTACATATGGCGCTCTGTCCTCTTCTGGCTCATCGCCCTTATCGGCGCGCTCGCCCTCCCCATCGCTTTTTTTGCATTCGGAGAAGTTACTTGGCGTCTTCAATGGAGCGGCCTTAGCACGCTCCTGCCTGCGACGTTTTTTTCCACGCGCTTCAATGCCGTCGGTGATTTAGTTTCTTGGATCACTCTGAACGGATGGATTTGGCTTCTCGCGTTTGCCGCCGCCGCGGCCGTGATTCTGTGGAAGATGCGCTCTAAGCGCTGGCGCATACTCCCGCTTCTTGCCCTCATCCTTGCCATCAATGCTCTCGTTCTGTCAATGACCGGCGATTTTTCTTTTCTGATTGATTATGAGCAAACCAACTATATCGACCGCGTGGTGTATCTGTGTCTGTACGTCCTCCTTCCGCTTTCCATTCTCGGCATCGGTCTTGTCACGGAACGGCTCATCAGCTTGGAGCGCCCGCTCATACGCATTGTCTCCATCGCACTCTTGGCAATAGCCATTGGGGCAAACACCTACGCCGCGTATCCGCGACACGATCTCTACACCGTGAGCCGCGGTTTTACAGTGGCACAGAGCGATCACCACACCGTCGCTTCCATTGCATCGCACGCGGGAGACGAACCCTACATCGTGCTTGCCAACCAAACCGTGAGCGCGGCGGCCATCGAAGACAACGGATTCTTGCGCTATTACGGCAATAGAGGCGACGTGTTCTACTACCCCGTGCCAACGGGCGGACCGCTGTATCAGATTTTCCTGCGCATGATTGAGGAAAACCCGACGCGAGAGCTTGCTGTGGAAGCCATGAATGTGACCGGCGTCAATCGCGTGTATTTTGTGGTGAACGAGTACTGGTGGTCCGCCGAAACGGCCATTGAGCGCGCGCGCGTTCAAACAGATGAATATTTTATTGTCGACGACGGCGCAACGTGGGTGTTCATCTTTGACCGCGACGAGCGTACGGCACCTCGCCCGCCATCAGCACCATAACGCGCGCGAAGTACGCATCCGCGTCAAGTACTTTCCGCGGCGACAAACGCACATTGCGTTGCGTGAATTGCCAAATGGTTTGAGCCAATGCGCGTGGTTCCCCGGGCGGCACAAGCGCATCCGCGTCCACCAATTCCCGCACGCCGCCAACGTCAGATGCTATCACGGGGAGTCCCACGGAGAGCGCTTCCAAAAGAACGCCCGGACAGTTTTCTACGACAAGCGACGGAAATACAAGCATGTCATGTTCAATCATCAGACGGAGAACTTCATCGTGCGAAATAGCACCGACGAACGAAACGTTCACGCGATTTGGCAAGGCAAGCGCTCGCTCCATGACGACATCCTTTTGCGAGCCGTCTCCCACAATCGTCACGGACACCGGCACGGTCAAAAACCGCAGAGCTTCCACAAGCACAAGAACCCCCTTGTGCGGCTCAAGTTGTCCAACAAAGAGGAGTTTTGGTGGACGATGAGATTGCGTGCGGCGTCCCACCCATGCGCGCGCAACCGGATTTTCGATGACCACCATTTTTGAAGATACAAAGAGCCCCGCGTCCTTGTGCACATCGACAATATAGGAGGTGGGACCTATCACCATGTCCGGCGCGCGAAATACGCGCGACACGAGCCAAACGTACGGACGCGTAACAAGAGGATTCTGCCACAGCCGCGCCATGCCGGGCGCCTTCACCGCTAACTGCAAACCGCTCGGGACGAGCAGCTGAACATCGTGCAGAGTGTGAGCCCACGGCGCCCGCGTCTTCTGCAACGCGCGCGTTACGGCAAG
>CAYHRP010000024.1:0-2561 GCA_964359145.1 uncultured Gammaproteobacteria bacterium
ACGACGAAGCAATCTTGCGCCAACATGAGATTGCTTCACTACGTTCGCAATGACAATAAGAGCGTTCGCAATGACAATAAGAGCGTTCGCAATGACGAAAGGATGCGCTCACAATGACGCGCGAGAGTGACGTTCGCAATGACAAACAGGCGGTCGCCACGCAAAGACGGGACGACGTGCGGTTTACAACGTACGAACGGGCGCATTCAGTGCGCCCCCATAACCCCTAACGATGCCGCTCCACACGCTCGCGCAGAGCATCTTTGGAAAGCGCGCCGGAAAACTGGTCCACAACTTGCCCCGCTTTGTAAATAACAAATGTTGGAATTGATAAAATATTGTGTTGCATGGCAAGCTCCTGATTTTGGTCCACATCTACTTTTGCAATCGTCATGCCTTCCATTTCTCCGGAAAGTTCTTCCACAATCGGCGCCATCATCTTACACGGACCGCACCATGCCGCCCAAAAATCCACTAGCACAATGCCTTCGGATTCGGTAACCACTGAATCAAAATTTTCTTTTGTGAGCGCTTGTGCCATAGATGATATACGATTGTTTCTACGCGTTCGCGCCCTCCACAATAAGCTTTCGACCCTTGTGAATTTCGCGATAGATTTCAAGAATATCACCGACCTCCATTTTTGTCTTGCCAACGTACTGAATGCCAACTTCCTGATTCTTGACGGCATCGGCAACGACCTCTTTTCCAATACGCATCTCCCGAATTTCCCCATCGCCAATGAGTTCTTCGTTCCGCCAAATGCGCATACTCGTTCCGACGAGGACTTTCCCTTTTGTTACGCGGCCGCCGGCAATAAATCCATCGGGAAGCTTTTTGAAAAACGCGAGCACTTCCATACGGCCAATCTCTTCAATCTCCACATCATCGGCCATCATGCCCTGTAAGCGCGCCACAACATCCTCAAACAGTTTGTAAATGATCTCGTATGAGAGTATCTCGACATTTTTTTCGCGAGCCGCGTCTTGCACCGCCGGCGGCACATTCACATGAAAGCCTATGACCACGGCGCCCGTTCCAGCCGCGCGAATCACATCCGCTTCCGTGATGTTCCCAAGCGCCTTGCTCACCACGCGAACGCCGACCGCTTCGTCTTTGACGCGATCGAGAAGCCCCAAAATTGCCTCAACCGAGCCCAAGACGTCCGCCTTCAAAATGATATTGAGCACTTTCTTTCCTCCTTCTTCTTCGCTCGAGGAAGTCACATGCGCCGTTGAGGTCATCTCCTTCATGGACGATGACTTCATTTTGGACTTCGCCTTTTTTTCAAGCGTCGACGCCGCGGCAACCTCCATGACATCCCCCACTACCGGCGCGACTTTCCAACCCAAGACCTGTGATGGCACCGACGGTCCAGCCTCCCGAATCTCGTCGCTCTTGTCATCGCGCATCGAGCGCACGCGCCCATAGTTGGCGCCCCGAACCCCAAGCGTATCGCCCACACGGAGCGTGCCGCTTTGAATGAGCACCGTCGCCACCGGCCCAGCGCCCTTGTCTACGTGCGATTCGATGATCGTCCCAATAGCCGCGCGCTCGGGATTGGCTCTCATCGTTTCCTTTTCCACCTCATACACCAATAGAAGCGCATCCAAAAGCTCGTCAATATTTTTACTTTGCTTGGCAGAAATAGGCACCATCTGCACAGCACCGCCCCAGTCTTCCGTTAGCAGGTTTAACTCCGAAAGTTCGCGCTTCACTTTTTCGATGTTCGCTTCCGGCTTATCGATTTTGTTGATGGCAACGACCATGGGGATGCCGGCCGATTTGATGATGCTGATGGCTTCGCGCGTCTGCGGTTGCACGCCGTCGTCGGCCGCGACCACGAGAATGGCGATGTCCGCCACTTGCGCGCCGCGCGATCGCATCACGGTAAACGCCTCGTGACCGGGCGTATCAATAAATGTGATGAGCTGACCGTGGCGCACCACTTGATACGCGCCGATGTGCTGTGTAATGCCCCCCGCTTCGGTAGCCACCACATCCGTTGAGCGAATCGCGTCAAGGAGCTTGGTCTTGCCATGATCAACGTGCCCCATCACCACCACGACCGGCGGACGATCTTGCCCACCGCCTTCGCTAAGCACTTCTTCGAGCCGACTAATTTCGCCCGCTTGCTCGGTGTCCTCTTCATGCTTATCAACGTTTGTTACGTTGAATCCAAGATCGCCGGCCACAATCGCGGCCGTGTCAAAGTCGAGGCGCTCATTGACGCTCGCAAACACGCCCGCGGACATAAGCTCGCGCATCACTTCGGTGAGCGGCACTTCTAAGAGTTCGGCAAACGTGCGCACGGTCATCACGGTCGGCAATTCAATGGCTTTGTCGGACGTTGCCTCAAGACGTGTGCGGCGGCGTTCATCCTTTTCTTGCTGTTCGCGATGCTTGCGTTGCACGAGTTCCTTACGCTTGTAGTCGCGCCACGCGCGCATGATGTTTTGCGCTTCCTTTTCGTTCACCTTAATAGCGCGTTTGCCCAAACCGATGCCAAGCTCCGGAAGTTTCTCGAGGAGTTCCTTTGTCGGCACCTTCAGCCGACGCGC